>CBFGWJ010000511.1:0-2222 GCA_965652335.1 uncultured Gammaproteobacteria bacterium
TTGCTGCAACTGGCGCAGGTGGATGCAGCCATCATTCCGGTGGCAGCCGGTTACCTGCGGGCGATTTCCTGGGGTGCGCCGGCCATCTGTTTCGTGTTCCTGTTGCGCTTTTTCAGCGAAGGCTCGGGCCACACCCGGCCGACCATGTTCTACGGCATGCTGGGCGCACTGCTGAACATCCCGCTCAACTACGTGTTCATGTTCGGCAAACTGGGCCTGCCGGCACTCGGCACAGTGGGCTGCGGCTATGCCTCGGCGATTGTCATCTGGCTGCAATTGTTGATGCTGGTTGCCTATATCCAGACCCACCGGCATTACCGGCCGTTTGAGTTGTTCAGCCATATTGCGCGGCCACACTGGCCGGAATTGCGCGACCTGCTGAAGCTCGGCCTGCCCATTGCCGTGGCCATCACGCTGGAATCCGGCCTGTTCGTTGCCGCTGCCCTGATGATCGGCCAGCTTGGGCCGTTGCCGGCAGCAGCGCACCTGATAGCCATCAACTTTTCCGCCTTGCTGTTCATGGTACCGCTGGGCATGGGCAGCGCGGTCACGGTGCGCGTGGGCAATGCCATCGGCCGCGGCGACCTGCACGGCGCGCGCTATCTCGGCATCATCGGTTTGCTGATCGTGGTCGTGGGCCAATGCTGCAATATGTTCCTGATGCTGGTGTTTCCGGAATACATCGTCGGGCTGTACACCGAAGATGCGGCCGTAGCTGCGCTGGCGATAAGCCTGTTGTTCTACGCAGGAATTTTCCAGTTGCCCGACGGGCTGCAGATCTGTGCCACCGGCGCCCTGCGCGGCCTGAAAGATACCCGCATGCCGATGTTTTATAACCTGTTTGCCTACTGGGTGGTTGGCCTTAGCCTGGGCTATTACCTCACCTTTCACCAACAGCTGGGTCCCGCCGGTATGTGGATCGGCATGATTGCCGGCCTGACCGTGGGAGCCACCCTGATGGTGGTGCGCTTTCTCAACACCACCCGGCGCCTGATTGCCGCCGCCGAGCCTGCCTGAGTATATTCCGGCAGGCCGGGCTTCAGTCTTTCGGCAGCGTCCGTTCCCAGTCCCTGAAACGTTGTTCCAGGTCTTCGATGCGCTGCTTGCGCGATGCGAGTTCTGGCGAACGCAGCTCAGCGGGCTGGCCGGATTCAGTCGCCCCGGTACCGGACCGCCATTCGCCGCGATTAACCAGGCCCAGCAGCAGTGCCACGGCTGCGTAGGCGATGATGGTCCAGAGCGGCTTGGCGACCAGCATCACCAGCAGCACGGCGCGAACCGCCCACACATTCCAACCCAGCAGGCCTGCCAGCCGGCTGCACACGCCTGCCAGCATGGCGCCGCTGTGGCTGGCTTTGAGCCGGTTGTTGAAACTTTCGGCCATGCTGCGGGACACGTCCGGGGGCATGTTCAGGCGCTGGCCTTTTCGTTGGCCTGCGCGCTTGCGCCGGGGGCATTTTTGGCTTCGGCGCTGTTGGTTGCCGCTGCGCCAGTGCCGCGTCCGGCCAGCCTGGCCTTGAGCTGCTGCAGGGCTTCCTCTACCTCCGGGTCGGCGGGCTGCTGGCCCGCAGTCCAGACTGCAGGGCTGGCGCCGCCGGTTTCGTAGGAAGCCACGCGGGCTTCGAGATTTTCCACCTGGGCCTGCAAACCGTCAAAGCGGCTCATGGCGCGCTGGATGCGCCGCTCGGCCCGGGACTGGGGGCTGCTGGCGGCGACCGCCGGATGCGTGGCCGGCCTTTGTTGCATGTCGCGCAGTTTCAGCTTGGCTTCGGCCAGCTTCTGTTTCAGCGTGGCCATGTCGGTATTCAGCTGTTCGCCGCGCGATTTCAGCAGTTGCTCTTCCTGCGCCAGGGAAGCCTGGCGGGCGGCGATCTCAGTGGCAGCCTTGAGGGCCTCGCGGGCAAGGTCGTCACGGCCTTCCAGCACCGCTTTTTCAGCCCGGTCGCGCCACAGCTGCTGCTGGGTTGCCTGGTCTTTCACGGCCCGTTGCAGGTGACTGAGTTCGGCCAGCACTTCAGCACTGGCGGCCCGCGCTTCTTCCCCGGCATCCTCCATCTCGCGGATGAGGGCGCGCAGCAATTTTTCCGGGTCTTCCGCCTTTTCGATCAGGGCATTGACATTGGCGGCGATGACATACCGCATGCGTGAAAACGTTCCCATGACTTTCGGTTCCTTGTGTGAAAAGAGTGTTGGCCTATGCAATGCAGAAACCGTGCCACGAT
>CBFGWJ010000512.1:0-2216 GCA_965652335.1 uncultured Gammaproteobacteria bacterium
CGCCGTATCGTTCCAGCTTCACCTGCCCGACGCCATTGATGGCGAGGAATTCGACTGGCGTGCAAGGCCTGGCGCGGCTCATCTCCACCAGGCTGGCATCACCGAATATCACATACGGCGGAACACCCTGCTCTTCCGCCAGCTTCTTGCGCAGGGCGCGAAGCGCCTCGAACAGCGGCAAGGAAGAGTCGTCCAGTTTCAAGGCTCCGGAAGGTTTCCTGGCCGCTTTCTCGCGAATACGCGGACGGGCCAGTTCCAGGGTCTCCCCGGAACGTAACAGGTCGCGGGCTTTGGCAGTGAGCTTCAGCACCGAAAAATTGCCGATGTCCTGCAGCAGGAAACCGTGGTGGATCAGTTGACGGGTGATGGAAATCCATTCCGCTTGACTGTGTTCCATGCCGATGCCGTAGGTGGACAAGCGGTCATGTCCGAGATTGCGGATGCGCTCGTTATCCGCCCCGCGCAACACATCCACCACGTGCTTGATGCCGAAGGACTGGCCCACCCGGTACACACACGACAATACCTTGCGCGCCGCTTCGCCGGCGTCGAACCGCTCCGGCGGGTTCAGGCAGACATCGCAATTGCCGCAATCCCCGTCCATGGTCTCGCCCAGGTAACCCATCAACACGCGCCTGCGGCAGGCCAGGCTCTCGGCGAATCCCACCATCGCGTTGAGCTTGTGTGAATCGATGCGCTTCTGTTCGTCGTTCTGGCCCTGCTCCAACTGGAAGCGCGCGGTGGCGACGTCCTGGGTTCCAAACAACAACAGCGCATCGGCCGCCAGCCCGTCACGTCCGGCGCGGCCCGTTTCCTGGTAATAACCCTCGAGGTGGCGCGGCATGTCGTAATGCACCACGAAACGCACATTGGGTTTGTCGATGCCCATGCCAAACGCCACGGTGGCCACGACGATGGTAATGTCATCCCGCAGGAACCTTTCCTGCACGGTTTTACGAGTTTCGGCGCTGAGGCCGGCATGATAGGCCGCGGCCGCGTAGCCGCGCTCGACCAGGTAACCGGCCACTTCCTCAACCCGCTTGCGCGACAGTGCGTAGACAATGCCGGACTGATCCGGTTTGCCTTCCAGGAACCGCAGCAACTGCGCTTGCGGCCGGTGCTTTTCCAGCACGGTATAGCGGATATTGGGCCGGTCAAAACTGGTGATGAAACGCCGGGCGTTACGTAATCCCAGCACCCGTACGATGTCCTCGCGGGTTTGTGGGTCTGCCGTGGCTGTGAGGGCCACAAACGGCACATCGGGAAAATGCTCACGCAAACCTCCGAGTGCGGCGTATTCAGGCCGGAAATCATGCCCCCAGTGGGACACGCAGTGCGCCTCGTCAATCGCCACCAGGGACAGCGGCAGCGAGCCCAGGTCCTGGATAAAGCCCGGCATCATCATCCGCTCAGGAGCCACGTACAGCAGGTCCAGTTCGCCCTTGTACAGCTTTTCAAGCACCGCCCTGCCCTCAGCCATATCCAGCGAGGAGTTGTACATCGCGGCTCGAACGCCATTGGCCTGCAGGGCGTCCACCTGGTCTTTCATCAGGGAAATCAAGGGCGAGATGACAATGCCGAGGCCGGGCCGCAGCAGCGCCGGCAATTGGTAACAGAGCGACTTTCCACCGCCGGTGGGCATCAGCACAAACGCATCACCGCCGGCGATCACCCGTTCGATGATGTCCTGCTGCATGGGCCTGAACTGCTGCAGGCCAAAGACGCGATGGAGGGTTTCGTGGATGGAACTCATGGGTGGTTTATCAGACTCCGGCCGCGTGGATGCTTCAGCGAGATGGGCCATCGTACACGATCCGCATAGCCAACCGGCACGGGAAACCCATACAGTGGCTGAAGCGCCATTTTTGCAACCGGTGCTTCATTGTTGACAGCGGAGACACATGACTACTGACCCTGTTGCGATTGGATGCACCGTGGTCGAATGTCGTCAACCCGGCACATCAATCAGGGAGTCAAACCATGCTTTCCACACAGGGAACACGACAGGGAACACGACAGGGCATACGTACCCACGGGCTGTCCTTGCTGGCAGTTGCACTGTTATCCGGCACCGGCTGCGTGCTGGCGGACACCGCACCGCGAGTCGATCACCACATACACATCCAGAGCGCGGTGGTGACCGACTTCCTCGGCGAGATCCAGCAAGCAACGCCCGAACTATTCCAGGGAATTTCCGATGATATTTTCCAGGTGCG
>CBFGWJ010000513.1:0-2215 GCA_965652335.1 uncultured Gammaproteobacteria bacterium
CATTTTCACTGACTGCGTCATTGAAAATGTTGGCACATCCCTGTGCCAAAATAACGCACGCTTACCAGATACGGCAGATTTCTTCGGCCGGCTTCACCAGCGGCGCGTCCGCCGGGCAATTGAATGCCTCGGCAAACTCCGGCATGTTCACCACCACTCCGTTGATGCGGTATTCCGGCGGCGAGTGGGGATCGGTGGCGGCGTGCAGGCGCAGCGATTCCGGTCGTTCGGCGGCGCAGGCCCATTGCGCGAAGCCCACAAAGAAGCGCTGGTCTGGTGTCAGGCCATCAACCACTGGCAAGTCCTGGCCGGCGGTTTCGCGTTTCCAGGCATCCCAGGCCAGGATCAGGCCACCGAGGTCGGCGATGTCTTCGCCGGAGGTCAGGTCGGCATTGATGAAGATTTCGTCGATCACCCGGTAGCTGCCGTACTGCTTGCGGATGCAGTCGGCGCCTTGCTCAAAGGCCCTGGCATCGCCCTCAGTCCACCAGTCGCGCAGGTTGCCGTCGCCGTCGTACTGGCGGCCCTCATCATCAAATCCGTGCACCAGTTCGTGGCCGATGGTGCCGCCGGTATTGCCGTAGTTGGGCGCATCGTCCATTTTCGGATCATACAGCGGTGGCATCAGCACGCCGGCGGGGAAGTTGATGTCGTTCATCGACGGGTTGTAATAGGCATTCACCGTTGCCGGGGTCATGAACCATTCGCCGCGGTCCAGCGGCTGGCCGATGCGGGCCAGTTGCCGCTGCAGGTCGAACCAGGTGGCGCGGGAGAAATTGCCGTAGAAATCATCCGGCGTGATTTCGATGGTGGAGTAATCGCGCCACTGGTCGGGGTAGCCGATCTTGTCGCGCATTTTTTTCAGCTTGTCGTGCGCCTGGGCGCGGGTTTCAGCGCTCATCCAGCCCAGTGAATCGAGGCGCTCGGCCATGGCTTCCTGGATCTGCACGGTCATGCGTTTCACGTCATCGCGCACGGCGGGCGGGAAATTCCGCTCGACGAATTCGCGACCCAGGGCTTCACCGAGCTGCTGGTCCACCAGGCTGGTGCAGGTGCGCCAGCGCGGCCGTTGCTGGTCGATGCCGCGCAGGCGCTGGCTGAAAAAAGCGAAGTGCTGGTCGCGGAACGGTTTCGACAGAAGCTCGGCGCGGGTGTTGAGCAAGGCCCAGCGCAAATAGGTTTGCAGGTTTTGCACCGACTGCTGCTCGATGACCGATTGCATTTCCAGCACGAACAGAGGCTGGGACACGTTGATCCAGGGCTCGGTCTGCAGCCCGGTGTGTTTGAACAGCCCGGCCCAGTCAAAAGCCGGGGCCATTTTCCGCAGCTCCTGCAGGCTCATGCGATGGTAGGTGTTGTACGGGTCGCGCCGCTCAACCAGGGTCAGCGTGGCTTTGGCCAGACGGGATTCGATTTCCAGCACGACGTCCGCCGATTGCTCCGCCCGGGCCGGCGATTCGCCCAGCAGCCCGAACATGGCCCGAAGGTGCTGGCGGTAATCATCCAGGATGGCTTTGCGGTCGGGCGTGTCGCCGAGGTAGTAATCCCGGTCGGGCAGGCCCAGGCCGCCGGCATACAGGGCGCCGATGGTCTGGCTGGCGTCCTCCGCATCCTGTTCCGAACCCACTGCCAGGAAATAATTGGTGGTGTCGCTGCTGCGGATCAGCTCACCGATCAGCGCCGCCAGGCCTGATGGATCCTGCAGCCCTTCGATCGCGGCCAATTCCGCCTGCAGGGGCTCTGTGCCGGCCCGGTCGATGGCGTCCACGTTCATGCAGGCGGCGAAGTAGTCGCCGAGTTGCGCCTGCGCCGGGGTGAGATCGGCGCCGCCGATGGCCAGTTCCCGCAGGATGCCCCAAAGATAGCGCTGGTTGTCCACGTACAGCTTGCCGTAGGTGCTCCAGCTGGCCTGGTCGGCGGGAATGGGATTGTTTTTGATCCAGCCGCCACAGGCGTACTGGTACAGGTTCTCGCAGGGATTGGCGCTGCGATCCATGGCAGTCACGTCCAGGCTGGGGGTGTAAGGCAGCTGCGTGGTGGCCTGTTCATCCGCCAGGATCATCGGGGCGGCCAGGCCGGTGCCGAGCACGCAAACGCTGCCAAGCAGAGCAAGTCGGTGGTGTGCGGACATGTTGATCCCTTCAAACTGAATGCAGGCGGTGATTATGCCTGTTTGGCCTTATGCGACCAAACCCGCCGGCAGGTACCGGCGCCG
>CBFGWJ010000514.1:0-2214 GCA_965652335.1 uncultured Gammaproteobacteria bacterium
CGACTTGCCGGACTGGATTTCGATCTTGCGCGGCTTCATCACTTCCGGAAGTTCGCGCTCCAGTTCGATGTGCAGCAAGCCGTTGTGCAGCGAAGCCCCGGTGACCTTTACGTGGTCGGCCAGGTTGAAGCGACGCTCGAACGAACGGGTGGCAATACCGCGGTAGAGGAATTCGCCGTTCTCGCCTTCCTCTTCCGTCTTGTTGCCGCTGACCGTCAGCTGGTTCAGCTCGGAGCTGATGTTCAACTCGCTCTCGGAGAAACCGGCTACCGCCATGGTGATGCGATAGCTGTTCTCGCCGCGCGACTCGATGTTGTAAGGGGGATATCCGCCAACCTGCTCGGGCCGATGGGCCGCATTAAGCATGGAAGCCAGGCGGTCAAAGCCAACTGAGGTGCGGAACAGGGGTGAAAAATCAAACGTAGTCATAACCGTATTCTCCTTTGAAGCAATAGGTTTCATTCACAGGTTTGCTTTCGCCCGAAGGCCGAAAGCGCCGGTGGACCCTTGCGGCGTCCACGTTTAAAAAATGGGGATTCCCGAATGGATTTCAAGGGGCCCAGCATGTGTGGCTGCAGGAGCGGCTTTAGCCGCGACCCAACGATGTCGGCGCTGAAGCGCCTCCTACAGCTGCCGCGCAGGAGCGGCTTTAGCCGCGACATTTCCCGCTGAGGACAAGCTCCTTCCTGCGCTACGCGCCACCCCCCTGGTAACTCACGCCAATGATCTCCAGTTCAGCGCTGCCTCCTCCCGGCAACTGTACCTGCACGACTTCCCCCAGCGACTTGCCCATCAGCGCCCTGGCCATGGGTGAATCGATGGAAATGAACCCCTTGGTCGCTGAAGTCTCATCCGCGCCAACGATTCGATAGGTTTGCCGTTGGCCCTCGACGTCCTCCACTTCCACCCAGGCGCCGAAATACACTTTGTCCCGGTTGGCCGGCAGCTGGTCCACCACCTTGAGTTCATCCAGGCGTTTGCTGAAGTAGCGGATCTTGCGGTCGATTTCGGCCAGCTGCCTCTTGCGGTAAATGTATTCCGCGTTCTCCGATCGGTCACCCTCGGCCGCGGCCGCTGACAATGCCGGCACCACATCCTTGCGCCGCAGCGACCACAAAGCAGCCAATTCGGTTTTCATGGCCTGCGCGCCTTCGGGCGTGATGTAGGGGCTGCTTTTATCAGCGGGCGGGCGCCATCTGCCCATGTCGGGTGCTCACTTTCGGCTGGACTCAGTTCGAGTGTAACCCAACTTTCGACACCTGCAATTCGGCAAGCCGTTAAGTATATTCGCGCCATCAAAAACCCTTCCGGAATGGATATGAAGATGAAATTTGTTGTTATCGCGGCCATGACCGCCGCATGGCTGCTGAGCGCGTGCACGGACCGTGATGCACCGGCAGGCCCTACGGCCAGTGAACCGGCACAAGTCGCTGCTACTGATTCCGTTGCGACGCCCGTTGCGGCCCCCGTCGCAGCGCCTGCCGAACCGAAAGTCCTGGCCAGCGGCATCGACCGCAGCGGTTTTGACGAATCGGTGCGGCCCCAGGACGACCTGTTTGAATACGTCAACGGCGGTTGGCTGGCCACGGTGGAGATTCCGGCCGACAAGTCGCGTTACGGCACCTTTGACGCCCTGGCGGACAAGGCTGAGGAAGATGTCCGGGTGCTGGTGGAGGAAGTCAGCCGGCAGGAGAATGTCGAGCCCGGCAGCGCGGCGCAGAAAATCCGCGACTTCTATAACAGCTTCATGGATGAATCCACGGTCGATGCGAAAGGTGCGCAGCCGATCAGCGCCGACCTGGCCCGCATCGATGCCGCCACCACACATGCCGACATCATCCGGCTGTTCGCCACCCTGGGCCGCGATGGCGTGACCAGCCCCATTGGCGGGTTCATTTTTTCCGATTTCCAGGATGCCAACACCAACGTCGTCTATCTCGGCCAGGCCGGGTTGACGCTGCCCGACCGCGATTACTACCTGAAAGACGACGAGCAGTACGTCAAGGGCCGCGAGCTGATGCAGCAGTATGCGCAGACATTGTTTGAACTGGCCGGGCTTGAAGGTGCGGACAGCATCGGCAAGCGCATGCTGGCGCTGGAAAAGCGCCTGGCTGAAGTGCAATGGACACGGGAAGAAAACCGTGATCGGGTGAAACAGTACAACCCCAAAAGCCTGGAACAGCTGAATGAGCTGGCGCCGGGAATCGATTGGGC
>CBFGWJ010000515.1:0-2210 GCA_965652335.1 uncultured Gammaproteobacteria bacterium
TGGATTGCCGGCATCAAGGACCACAACCTGGTGATGCGCGCCACCGTCGACGGCCAGACGGTGCCAGTCACCTTCGACGGTACCCTGGAATCGTTCTGGGACGTCGAGGCAGTACTGTGGAGCCCCTGGTCCCCCAACAGCCAGTTTCTTGCCGTGTTGAAGCACGACACCCATGGCATGCCGCGAATTCCGACCGTGCAGTGGTTGAAACCACTGGAACAGGTGCTCGAGGTGTTTGATATTCCGGCCGGTTCAAACCTGTATCGTTCCGAACTGTTCCTGGTGGACATTTTTTCGCGGCAGCCCGAGCCTGTTGACCTGGGCGATACCACTGACCAGTACATCCGCATCCTCAGCTGGTCCCCGGACAATGCCGAATTGTTCCTGGCCCGCTACAACCGGGTGATGAGCCGGGTGGAAATCCAGGCGGTCAATGCGCTCACGCGTGAAGTCCGCACCGTGCTCATCGAGGAGTCTCCCACTTTCATCACCAATCACCATGAGGCGATCTGGGGTGCTGAAACCGGCTTTACGCTGCTGCCTGATGGCTCGGGCTTCGTGTGGAATTCCGAGCGCAGTGGCTGGGATCACCTGTACCTCTACGACCTGCAGGGCAAGCTGCAACGGCAGCTGACCAGCGGGGAGTGGCCGGTGAAGGACGTGCAGCGGATCGACCAGCAGGATGGCTGGGTGTACTTCACCTGCCATTCGAACCAGGCGCGGCCCTACGATACACATCTCTGCCGGGTTGGCCTTGATGGCAAGGGCTTTGCGCAACTGACCGCAGGTGATGGTCAACACGCGCCCAACATCGCGCCGTCAGCCGATTACTTTGTCGATACCTTCTCCAGCGTCGATACCCCACCCCAGACAGTGCTGCGCAAAGCGGATGGCACGCTGGTCCGTTCACTGGGTGAAGCCGACATCAGTCGCCTTCAGGCGGTGGGCTGGACCCCGCCCCGTGAATACGTGGTGAAAGCCGCCGATGGCGTGACTGACCTGTGGGTGACCGCCTACCTTCCATATGACTTCGACGAGTCGAAAAAATACCCGGTGATCGAGTACATCTACGGTGGGCCGCAAATGACCAACCGGCCGATGGACTTTGGGACGCAGGGTGACGAGTTTGCCCGCCTGGGCCATTTCAACCGCGCCCTGGCGCAACTGGGCTTCATCGTGGTCGTTCTCGATGGGCGCGGTACGCCCGAGCGTTCCAAAGCGTTCCACGATGCGGTTTACATGAACTGGGGCCGGTTTGAAATCGACGACCATGCCGGCGCCATTCGGCAGTTGGGAGAACGGCACAGCTTCTTCGACCTCGACCGGGCGGGCATCTGGGGCCTGTCCTGGGGAGGGCACTACGCTTTTCGCGGCCTGACCCAGGCGCCTGAACTGTACAAGGCCGGCATTGCCCACGTGCCCGGATTCGACTCGCGCGCGTTTGTCCTGTACGAGGTGTATCTCGGCATGCCTCAGCAACACAAGGCGGAATACGATACTGCCGACACCTTTCATCTGGCGCCAAACCTTCGGGGTGAATTGCTGCTGAGCGGTGGCATCAACGACACCGGCACACAAGCGGACCTGTTCCGCATGAGCGAGGCCCTGATCCGGCTGGGCAAACAGCATCGTCAATTCAGCTTTCCCAACGCCAGCCACGCCGTATTGGGAAGAAGCGCCGAATACGACATGGAAATGAAAAAGCAATTCTTCATTGATACATTGAGGCCATAGCTATGACCAGGAACACGATACTGTCAATCACGTTGGCCAGCCTTTGCGCCTTGGGCGCAGGCATGGCCCAGGCGCAACCCTCGGCCGCCGATGAAGCGATGTACCAGAAGTACCTCGATTTCCACACGCTGGTGAGCGGCGGCCGCGTCACGCCGGGCTGGCTGCCGGATGGCAGCACGTTCTGGTATGCCGAAGGCGGCCCGAACGACCGGCAGATCATCAAGGTGGACCCTGCCAGCGACAGCGCCGCGCCGTTGTTTGACGTGGAAAGGCTCCGCCGGGTACTGACCGATTCGCTCGGCTATGAGCCGGCGGGCGACGGAGTGCCCTTTGCCCAGCTGCAGTTTGCGGGCCCGAACACCGTTGCGTTCTCCCTTGAGGGCGGCAGTTATTCATTGGACCTGGGAAGCTACACCCTCACCCGCCAGCAGGCGCCCGCGGGATACAGCAGCAAGCTAGTGGTGAGCGAGGCAGAG
>CBFGWJ010000516.1:0-2203 GCA_965652335.1 uncultured Gammaproteobacteria bacterium
GGCAAACCCGGCAAGGCCGCCCAGGTTGTGGGTTTTGATGAGGACCGTTTTCAACAGGGTATCCGCAAGTTTACCGATGCCTTCCCCGATGCTGCATTGCTGCTGGACCGGAATGACTGCATCACCTGGTGCAACCAGGCCGCCATATCGGCCCTGAAATTCCGCATGCCCGAGGACCTGGGCCTGGCGATCACCAACCTGATACGCAATCCGGAATTTGCAACATGGCTGCAGGACCAGCGGCAGTCACAGCGCAAACTGGAAATACCCTCCCCCGCTGACGATAACACCTGGCTGCAGGCCAGCGCCGTGCCACTGGAGGATGAAGAGCGCGTGCTCATCCTGCGCGATATCACCAGCATCCATAACGTCGAGCAGATGCGGCGCGATTTCGTGGCCAATATCTCCCACGAACTGCGTACGCCCGTGACTGTGCTGATGGGCTACCTGGAGATCATGAAAGACCACAGCAATGAAGATGTGGCAACCGTGGCCGGCCGCATGCTGGTGCAAGCCAACCTGATGAAAGACCTGCTGGATGACCTGCTGGAGCTTTCCAGGTTGCAGAGCCAGGGCAGCAACATCGAACGGAGGGACGTGGACATGGGCGCGCTGATCAGCCAGTTGCGCGAACAGGCTGAGGAATTGAGCCGCGGCCGCCACACTCTGGTGTTTGAAGCAGAACCCGGCCTCAACCTGGTGGGCGCCGCCGCCCACCTCGAAAGCGCGTTTCGCAACCTGATCTTCAATGCCATCAACTACACGCCCGAAGGCGGGCGCATCACGGTGCAGTGGAAAGACACGCCAAGCGGACCCTGCTTTTCCGTTACCGATACCGGCATCGGCATCCCGCAGCGCCATATTCCACGCCTGACAGAGCGGTTTTACCGCGTGAGCCCGGACCGTTCGCGGCAGAGTGGCGGCACGGGGCTGGGACTGGCCATCGTGAAGCACGTGCTGAATGCCCATGATGCCCGGCTGCTGATCAGCTCGGAGCTGGGCGAAGGCAGCGTCTTTACCTGCCAGTTCCCAAGGCGCGGTAAAACCGCCAGCCAATAGCATCTCCTGGCGGGCTGCTCCAACCGCGGCATTGCCCATGCCGCAACCCGAAGCGTAACCTTTCTGTCACAAAGTTCGCTTAGCATCAAGGTCGATGCCGCGTACCCAGATGATTTCATGAACCGATTCCTTGCCGCCCTGTATCTATCCTCGCTGGCCCTGGTTGGCGCGATGACACTCTTATTTACCTCACCGGCCCGGGCTCAACCTGAAACCGGAGCGGAAACGGAGGCTGAGACTCAGCCGCGGCCGGCCCGGCAGGCCGGGTCCATGGACTACACCGCGATCAGCGGACTCAGGGGCGAGCTTGCCAGCGTGGGCTCGAACAGCCTGGCCAACCTGATGACACTCTGGGCCGAAACCTTCAAGACCCTCTACCCGGAAGTCGACATTCACATCAGGTCAACCGGTTCCGGTACTGCGCCTGCAGCGCTGGCCCTGGGCTCGGCTGACATCGGCCCCATGAGCCGCCTCATGAATGAGGCTGAAATCCAGGAGTTCGAACAGGCACTGGGCTATAAACCCATACCTTTTGCGGTGGCCATCGACGCCCTGGCGGTACTGGTTCATCCGGATAACCCTCTGGAAGGG
Organism: uncultured Gammaproteobacteria bacterium; assembly: GCA_965652335.1. GTDB lineage: Bacteria > Pseudomonadota > Gammaproteobacteria > Xanthomonadales > SZUA-36 > JAWXBM01. The sequence continues at coordinate 1,651 of CBFGWJ010000516.1, forward strand.
CTCAGCCTGCAACAACTCGACGCCATCTTTGCGGCAACTCCATCCTGCGGTGCGTCCCGCCCGTTGACACGCTGGGGGCAGCTCGGGCTGCCAGGAGCATGGTCGAACGCCGCCATCGAGCCGTTTGGCCGCAATTCCGTTTCCGGCACCTGGCAGCATTTCAGGCGCCACGCTTTGTGTGATGGCGATTTCCGGACTGACATCACCGAACTACCCGGCTCAGCATCAGTCGTGCGGGCGGTATCCCAGTCCCGTTACGGAATCGGCTATTCAGCGCTCAGCTATGCCAACGGGACTGTCCGGGTCCTGCCCCTGGCTCACCATGAGGGACAACCCTACGTTGCGGCCACCCGCGACAACGCCATCAATGGCAGCTATCCGCTGGCGCGATTGCTGTACATTTATGTGAACCACGATCCAGCCCAGCCCTGGAACCCGCTGCAACGGGAATTCATTCGCATGTTGCTGGCCACCCAGGGCCAGCAACTGGTCGACAGGGACGGCTTTGCGGCCGGGCCCGAGCGGGTGCCAGGCGGGAACTGCAAAAGCTGGT
>CBFGWJ010000517.1:0-2203 GCA_965652335.1 uncultured Gammaproteobacteria bacterium
GAGCCGGGGCCCATGCAACCGCAAAACCTGGATTCCGGCCTGCGCCGGAATGACGGGAAGGAAAAGTGGCTACTTCACCCGGCAGTTCACCCACTCGGTGGTGCCATCGGCGTAATGTTCGCGCTTCCAGATGGGCAGGCGGGCTTTGACTTCGTCGATGATGTAGCGGCAGGCGTCAAACGCGGCGCCGCGATGGGCGGCTGACACGCCCACCAGTACGGCGGGTTCGGTGAGGGCCAGCAGGCCCTTGCGATGCACGGCGGCTGCCAGGCTGATCTCAAATTTCTCCCGCGCTTCCCGAAGGATGGCGTTGCCTACGCCGATGGCCAGCGGCTCATACACCTCGTACTCGAGCTGCAACACCGGCCGGCCTTCATTGTGGTCGCGCACCCATCCCTCAAACAGCACGAACGCGCCGCTGCTCACGTCCTGCAGGGAGGCTCGCAGGGCCTTGCGGTTCAGGCTTTCGCCGGAAATGGCGAACCAGCCGGTGGCGAAGGGCTTTTCATTCATGCGGGTTGGATTCGTGCGATTTCATTTCGGAATGCGGCAGTTGTTAAAGAACAGGGCAGGTAGCCATAACCCGGACCGAACGATCGGTCAGCCGCCACCGACCGGAGGAAAGAACAGGACCTGCTCGCCACCTTCCAGGTTTGCATCCCACTGCGCCATCTCATCATTGATGGCCACCAGCGCGCGGGTGTATTGGCCAAGGTCGGGGTGCAGCCGGACCATCTCGGCAAACAGCTCGGCGGGCGAGTTCGCCGAGGAACGTATGCTCTGCTGCTCCAGGCCGGTGGCATCGCGGTAGGCGGCGAACCATTTCACGGTGAACTCCTTCATCCGCCGATCCGGTACATTTCCACTTTTTCACGTTCGGCACCGGGTTGGCCGCGCTCCTCGCTGTAGCGGTCGCTGCGCTGTTGCCAGGCCTGGCCAATAAGCTCCGCCAGTTGTTCGCTGCTCTGCTTTTGCCGCAGCAACGGCATCATGTCTTTACCCTCGGTGGCAAACAGGCAGGTGTAGAACATGCCGTCGGCGGTCAGTCGGGCGCGGGTACACCCGCCGCAGAAGGGCTGCGAAATGGAACTGATCAGGCCGATTTCGCCGGCTCCGTCCACGTAGCGGTAGCGTTTGGCGGTTTCCGACGCTCGCTGGGCGCCTACCGGCTCGATAGGCCAGCGTTCGCCGATGCGTTTTACCCACTCAGCGGAAGGCACCACCTGCGCCAGTTCCCAATGGTTGGTATTGCCCACATCCATGTATTCGATCAGCCGCACGGTATGTCCGCTGCCGCGGAAATGATCCAGCAGGTCGAGCACGGTGTGGTCATTTACGCCGCGCTGCACCACGCAGTTGATTTTCATATGCATGAAACCGGTTGCTTCAGCTGCTGCTATTCCCTCCAAGATATCCTCAAGCCTGCCCTTGCCGCCGCTCATTTCGTGCAGGACCTGTTCGTCCATGGAGTCCAGGCTGACAGTGATGCGTCCCAGCCCGGCGTTGCGCAGGTCCGCCGCGTGCCGCGGCAGCAGCACACCATTGGTGGTCATGGCGATGTCGTCCAGCCCGTCGATTACCGAAAGTTTCTCAACCAGCGCGGGCAGGCCGGGGCGCACCAGCGGCTCGCCGCCGGTGATGCGCAGCTTTCCCACACCATTGGCGACGAAGGCCCGCACCAGGGTTTCGATTTCACGGTCGGTCAGCAGGTTGGCCAGGGGCAGGAACACGCCGCGCCCCTGCAATGAATCGGCCGGCATGCAGTAGGTGCAGCGGAAATTGCAGCGGTCAATCACTGACAGGCGCAACTCGCGCAGCGGGCGTTGCAGCCGGTCGATGACTCGCGCTGCCTGCGGATTGACAGCGTCGCGGATTTGAATGGGAACCTGCATGTCCATGACTTATCAGAGCCCTGAATGGGCTCAGTTGTTCCTCGTCACCATTTCAGCGCGCTTCAGTTCCTGGTGGTGTTCCAGGGTACGGCGGTACAGGTCGGCCACCTTGTCCACACCCGAAGGCTCGAGTGCGCCTTGATTACCGGCAGCCACGAAGGTGGCATAGATGGCTGAGGCCGTCATCAGCGCGCCGGAAACCAGGGTGGAATCGATGTCTTCATGCCGCAACTGGTTGGCCAGTTCGATGAACTTGTTGGTGCAGTATTTGTGCTGGTCGGCTTCGCTCACCGTGGGTACTCCGTAAATTT
>CBFGWJ010000518.1:0-2202 GCA_965652335.1 uncultured Gammaproteobacteria bacterium
AAGGCATGAGCGTGCTGGACCTGGGATGCGGCAGCGGTGATGTCACGCTGGAACTGGCGCGAAGAGTGGTCCCGAATGGCCGGGTTGTCGGCATCGACATGGATGGGGCTGTGCTGCGCCATGCGCGGCAAAGTGCCGCAGCGGAAAACCTGGATATCGATTGGCGGCTGGGTAAAGCAGAAGAGCTGGCGGAGTACGCTGAATACGACATCATTTACGCGCGATTCCTTTTGTCCCACCTCAGCAGCCCGGCCGCAGTCCTGCAACGCATGCGACGCGCGCTGCGGCCCGGCGGGCAGGTCGTCATCGAGGACATCGATATCACCACGCATTCGCACTGGCCGCCGAGCAGGGCATTCCGGCGTTACATCGAAATCTACTCGGCTACCGCGACCGCGCATGGCGCCCACTCCAGTATCGGCCCCACCCTGCCCGCACTGCTGGTGGATGCCGGATTCAGCGATGTGGAAGTCGCCATCTCCATGCCGGTATTCCGCCTGGGCGAAGGCAAGAGCATCGCCCGCATCACGCTGGCCAACATTGCTGATGCCGCCATCGCCGGCGGTTTCACCTCCGCGGAAGAAGTCGCCCGGCTATTGCGGGAACTGGCAGGGCACGAAGCGGACCCGCGCTCCATCCAGACTGCCGCGCAGGCATTCCAGTGCATCGGGCGCAACCCGGTGGCAGTGTGATCCGGGCTGCCGGGTGGCGGAGTACCGGGAATCCCGTCAAAATAGGCTGAGTTGTTTTTTCTGCGGATTTTCTCCCATGCCCAGTTCCGAAAACGTAACCGCGTTGAATGCCTTGCAGGGCCTCGAACCGGCACTGCCCTCATCCTGGTACCTGCAAGACCCTTACTACCAGCTGGAGAAGGAACACATTTTCTTCCGTGACTGGATCTGCGTCGGCCGCGAGGAAGAGCTTTCCAGGCCCGGCGATTACAGCGTGCTGGACCTGTATGGCGAAAGCATCCTGCTGCTGCGCAACCGCGAAGGCCAACTGAAGGCGTTCTACAACGTCTGCCGCCACCGCGGCGCGCGGCTTTGCCCGGGCGCGGACGATGACGACTCGGTGCTGGCACTGAAAGGCGGCGTGGTGGGCGGACGCAGCATCATCTGCCCTTACCATGCCTGGACTTATGATCTCGACGGACAACTGGTCAAGGCACCGTTCATGAATGCCGAGACTGGCTTTGACGCCTCCAAAGTACGCCTGCACCCGGTGGGTGTGGAAACCTGGGGCGGTTTTATTTTTCTCTGCCTCACACCTGCTGAAGCGCCGAAGTTCGAAGACACCATCGGCATTGCAAAGCGCAAATTCAAAAACTACCCGCTGGCCGACTTGCGCATCGCGCGCACCATCCGCTACGAAGTGAATGCCAACTGGAAAGTGCTGTGTGAAAACTACAACGAGTGCTACCACTGCGGCCCGGTGCATCCGGAGCTCTGCCGTATCGTGCCGGCATTTCGCGAAGCCGGCGGCGCCGGGCTGGACTGGGAGCGAGGCGTGCCGCACCGCGAGGGTGCCACCACTTTCACCTTCAGTGGCGAATCCACCCGCCGCAGTTTTCCCGGCCTGAATGAAGACGAACAGGTGCTGCACAAGGGTGAACTGGTTTACCCCAACCTGTTCATGAGCCTGGCGCGGGAGCACGTTACCTACTACATCCTCAAGGCCGTGGGCCCGGGCAAAACCATCATCGACTGCCATTTCCTGTTCGAGCCGTTCGAGATGGACAAGGCCGATTTCAATCCATCCGACGCGGTGGACTTCTGGCACATCGTGAACCAGCAGGACTGGGCCATCTGCGAACGCGTGCAGAAGGGCATGAATTCGCGTGTACATGAACGCGGTGTGTACGCGCCGATGGAAGACTTCAACCTGGACATTCGCAAATATGTGATCGACCGCATCGGGCCGTATGTCGATGCCGTCTGAGCCCAGGACCGCCATCGTGGTCGGTGCCGGCCACAACGGCCTGACCTGCGCTTTCTACCTGGCCAGGGCCGGCTACCGCGTACGGGTGTTCGAAAAGCGCTATGTCGTCGGCGGTTGCGCCGTCACCGAGGAAATCGACCCGCTCAATGCACCGGGCAACCGCGTTTCAACCGCCTCCTACATGGCCAGCATGCTGCGGCCCGAGGTGATCCACGACATGCAGCTGGGGCGCCATGGCCTGAAAATGGTCGCCGCCAACCCGGC
>CBFGWJ010000519.1:0-2183 GCA_965652335.1 uncultured Gammaproteobacteria bacterium
TTGAATTGCCCCGGCCGTTTGGACGATGCTAAAATGCGCGGTCTTTTGCGGCGGTTTGAATTTCTGCTGTCCGTAGGGACTTGAAGATGAACCCGGATTACGCGGTTTCTACGGTGCGGGCATTGCGCTCGGGCCTGAGAATGCAGTCTTTAGCGGCGCTGGTTGTGGCCGGATTGTTGTTGCTGAGAGACCCGATAGCCAGTTACTCGTCGTTGTTCGGCAGTCTCGCGGCTTATTTGCCTGGAGCACTTTTTGTGTTGCTGGTTGCGCGCAAACTGGGCGGCGATACCAACGCCTTCCTGCGCACCGCGGCACTGGGTGAGTTCGGCAAGCTGTTTTTGACCGGGTTGCTGTGCGCGGTGGTGTTCATCTGGGTCAAGCCCCTGGCGCCCGGCTGGTTTTTTGCGGGAATGTTCACCGTCATGGCGGTGGGCTGGGTCAGCCTGGGAAGGGCGATCCGCTAGGTTGGCGGCCGCGGTTCTCCGGGTTGTACCGGGAAGGCCAAGGCCATCGTTGATGGCTTCGGGAAAAGGCAGCAAAACAATCCCGAAAAGTATTATTAAGTGCTTGAATTTTTAACTGAAGAGACACACATCCTCATCAGGATGTAACGTGGAAGCGGAACCGGAAATATGGCTGGCGGCGGCGAAAAAATAACCAGTGGTGAGTACATCCAGCACCACCTCCAGAACCTGACCTTTGGCAATCATCCCGAGCACGGCTGGAGCTTTGCCCATTCGGCAGCCGATGCCAAGGCGATGGGCTTCTGGGCCATCCATGTCGATACCCTGTTCTGGTCCCTGTTGCTGGGCTTCGTGTTCTTCTTCCTGTTCCGCAGCGTGGCAAAAAAAGCCAATTCCGGCGTGCCCACCCGCTTCCAGGCCGCCATTGAAACCATCGTTGAATTCGTCGATACCAGCGTGCGCGACTCGTTCCACGGCACCAGCCGGCTGATCGCCCCGCTGGCGCTGACCCTGTTCGTGTGGATTTTCTTCATGAACTTCATGGACCTGATCCCGGTTGACTGGCTGCCCTGGGTGGCAACCACCATGGGCATCTCCCACCAGAAAGTGGTACCGACTACCGATGTGAATGCCACGCTGGGCATGGCCATCGCAGTTTTCGTGCTGATCATCATCTATTCCATCCGGTTCAAGGGCGTAGGCGGCTTTGTGTCCGAGCTGGTGATGAACCCGCTGAACCCCAAAGACCTCGGCATGCCCAAAGTGGTGTGGCCGCTGGTAATGGCCTTCAATTTCATCCTGGAAATCGTGTCCCTGCTGGCCAAGCCGGTATCGCTGGGCCTGCGACTGTTCGGCAACCTGTACGCCGGCGAGCTGATCTTTATCCTGATCGCGCTGGTGTTCACGGCCGGCTCCGGCTTCGTGGCCAGCGGCCTGAGCAGCATTTTCGGCGAGCACATTCCGGGCTGGTTCTGGGTGCTGGCTACCGGTTCTGTATTCGCCACCCTGTGGCTGAACATGAAAGGCAAGCTGGATAACAAGAAGACTTTATGGTTGCTGCTGGCGGAAATGCTGCTGGTTGGCGGCCTGGCCTTCCTGGGCGGCCAGCTGATGCACTTTGGCTGGGCGGTGTTCCATATCCTGGTCATCACCCTGCAGGCCTTTATTTTCATGATGCTGACCATCGTGTACCTGAGCATGGCCTCAGAGCACCATTGATTGGCATTGCTGGTTTTGTTTTGAGTTTGTTGTTTGTTTGTAACCCATCATATTTAAACGGGAGTTAACGATGGAAACTGTAATTGGTATGACCGCAATCGCCGTAGCCCTGCTGATCGGCCTGGGCGCTCTGGGCGTAGGTATCGGTGTAGGTATCCTGGGCGGTCGCCTGCTGGAAGGTTCTGCACGTCAGCCGGAGCTGGCTCCGATGCTGCAGGGCAAGTTCTTCCTGGCAATCGGCCTGCTGGACGCGGTGGCGATGATCGGTGTGGGTATCGCACTGTTCTTCACGTTTGCCAACCCGTTCGTTGGCCAGCTGCAGGCAGCCCTGGGCGGCTAGTAGCGCGGTCGGTGGCTGGCTGCTCAATGGGGCGGCGGGTCACTGCTGGATTGAATTTAGTCACCTGATTGAGGTTTAGGCATGAATCTGAATGCCACATTGGTATTGCAGTCCATCGCGATGTTGATCTTCGTGTGGTTCTGCATGAAGTTCATCTGGCC
>CBFGWJ010000520.1:0-2174 GCA_965652335.1 uncultured Gammaproteobacteria bacterium
GGCCGTATTGAACAGCCCCAGCAGAAATTCGTCGGGTTGGGAAATCATCAGGACTGCTTATCGGGATTCGAATCAGGATGGCCAGTCAATACAGTACAGAAATGCGCTGCGGCCGGAAACATCCGGAAGCAGCGCAACTCTGGTGAGCTGCCGCAATCAGGCCTTTCGCAGGTCAGCCGGCAGGGGCAGGCTGCGAATACGTTTGCCGGTTGCCTGGTGGATGGCGTTCAGTAGTGCCGGCGCAAATGGCGGCACCCCTGGTTCACCCACACCACAGGGTAACTCGTTGACGTAATCCTCAATCACGTGCACATGGATATCCAGCGGCCCTTCACTCATCCGGGTGACCCGGTAGTCGTTGAAGTTGGATTGGTCAACAGCACCCCGGGTAGTGGTAATCCGGCTGTAACGCGCGATGGAATTGCCAAATGTCGATGACCCTTCCATCTGCTTGCGCACGCCTTCCGGGTTGACATAGCGACCGCAGTCGATGGCTACATCAACGCGCGGAATCCACAGCTCGCCGTTTTCACCCACCTTGACCTGTACGGCTGTCGCGACACAGCTTTGAAATGAACGGTGCGCAGCCACACCGATGCCATGTCCCTTGGGCAACTCCTGGCCATAGCCGGCTTCTTTGGCGACCCGGCGCAGGGCATTGGAGAGACGTTTGGGTGAAATGGGGTAGTCAGTGGGAGAATCGCCGTAACCGAAATATTGCTCGATGCCGTCCCTGGACAGGTCCAGCACTTCAGCATCGCCGATCAGTTCCAGCATGAACTCCAGCGGATCGCGGCCGGCGGCCACGGCCAGCTCATGGGCGAAGGAGTGCATGGCAAAGGCGTGCTGGATGTTGTTCACCGAGCGCAGCCAGCCGATGCGGATCATGGTTTTGGTCTTGCCGGTTTCCAGCTGCAGGTTGGGGATCTCGTTGTATGGCATGTCGATCAGCCCCAGGCCATATTCCAGGTCGGAAACATCTTCCTGGGCGGGGTTCCACAGAGCCATGATGCTGGGATTGGCCACCCGCTGCTGCCAGGCGATTACCCTGCCATCCTTGTCCAGCCCGGCCTTGAGGTACTGGGCGCTGACCGAATGGTAGTAACCGTGCTTGATCTCATCCTCACGCGTCCACTGCACCCGCACCGGAGCGCCGACCGCCTTTGAAAGATAGGCCGCCTCGCAGGCAAAGTCAGCCTTGGATTTGCGGCCGAAAGCGCCACCCAGCAGGGTGACCTCGCATTCGACATCGGTTTTCTCCAGGCCCAGCACCTCGGCCACGTAATGGCGCGTCTGGTTGGGATCCTGGGTCGCGGAAATGACTTTCACCGGGCGAACATTGGCATCCACCAGCGCCACGGGTGGCTCCATGGGAGCATGGGCCAGGTAAGGCACAAAATATTCCGCTTCCACCACCTTGTCGGCAGCAGCAAAGGCTGCTTCACCCTGCCCGCGTTTGCGGATCACAGTGCCGGGATTCCTGGCTGCAGCTTTGAGCTCCGCGTCATAAGTGCTCGAGTCGTGGCTGGTGAACGGACCGGAATCCCACTCGATTTTCAGCTTGCTGCGACCCTGCATCACCGACCAGGTATTCCGGCCGACGACTGCAACGCCGCCCAAAGCCCGGTATTCCGCCGGCTGGTCGTCCGCCAATCCGGGAATTTCGATGACCTGCTCCACGCCGGGTACCTTCAGGGCTTCGGTGGCGTCAAAGGACTTCACCTTGCCGCGGTAAACCGGAGGCCTCTCAACCACGGCGATTTTCATGCCGGGCAGGGTGTAATCGGCGCCAAAATTCGCCGTGCCGGTGGTCATCTCAAAATTGTTGTTGTTCGGCATGTCCTTGCCGATGTAGCGCCATTGGGAAGGGTCCTTCAGCCTGGGCTTGGGCGCAGGTTCACCCCCGGCCCGCGTTTCGAGGATTTCAGCGGCGACATCCACCACCTCGCCGAAGTCGAATGACTTGTCGCTGTCCTTCAGGTGCAGCCGGTGGTTCTCGGCATACACCTGGCTGGGGTCCACTCCCCATTTGTGCGCCGCGGCCCTTTCGAGTACTTCACGCGCCGCAGCGCCCAGTTCCCGCATGGGCTGCAGGCCGTGGCGCGTGCTGCGCGAGCCATCTGTATTCTGGCCATCCTTGCCGGGAGGATCATATTTGGTTTCGTCCCCGGGAG
>CBFGWJ010000521.1:0-2170 GCA_965652335.1 uncultured Gammaproteobacteria bacterium
TTGCGTTCCATGTAGGTTTCAATCGCCTCCCACATGCGCATCACCTCGCCTTCCGGTTCCACACGGGCCAACGACCCCTCCTTCACTTTGCCATCCACAACAGCCATCTCGTTGCGCAGCCGCGGGTTCGCAAACGTGGCCCGCTGGGCCGTCAGGTGGTCGCCGCGGTGCGTGGCGTAGGAATTGAAGTCCTCCTCGGGCAGGCCCATTTTCGCCAGGTATTCACCGGCGGCGCTGCTGGCCAGGATGGCGTTGGACGGCGACAGGTGATCGGTGGTGATGTTGTCACCCAGCACCGCCAATGGCCGCATGCCCTTGAGCTCCGGCTGCCTGGCCAGTGCGCCTTCCCAGTAGGGCGGGCGACGGATGTAGGTGCTCTTGGGCCGCCAGTTATACAGGGGATTGGCCAGCCGCGCCTGTTCCCTGGCTTTACGGAACATGGGCTCATACACATCGCGGAACTGCTGCGGCTTGACGCTTTGGCTGACGATTTCATCAATTTCCGCGTCGCTGGGCCAGATGTCCGCCAGCCGCACTTCCTTGCCATCGGCACCGATGCCCAACACACCGCGTTCGATATCGAAGCGGATGGATCCGGCGATGGCATAGGCGACAACCAACGGCGGTGAGGCCAGGAACGCCTGCTTGGCATAGGGGTGGATGCGGCCGTCGAAATTGCGGTTGCCGGACAGCACCGCCACGGAATACAGGTCGCGATCGATGATCTCCTGCTGGATGTTCGGATCCAGCGCGCCACTCATGCCGTTGCACGTGGTGCAGGCAAAGCCGACGATGCCAAAACCGAGCTGTTCCAGCTCCGCCAGCAAGCCGGCGTCCTGCAGGTACAGTTCGACTGCTTTGGAGCCGGGTGCGAGCGAGGACTTCACCCAGGGCTTGCGGGTCAACCCGCGACGGTTGGCATTTCGCGCCAGCAGGCCGGCCGCAATCACATTGCGTGGATTGCTGGTATTGGTGCAACTGGTGATGGCGGCAATGATCACGGCGCCATCCGGCATCAGCCCTTCTTCCTGCACATAGTCACGGCTGATTCCCGCCGCCACCAGGTCGGCGGTGGAAACCCGCTTGTGGGGGCTGGACGGACCGGCCAGGTTGCGGCCCACCGAAGACAGGTCGAAGGTCAGCAACCGCTCGTATTCGACGTTTTCAAGACTGTCGGCCCACAAGCCCGCTTCTTTTGCATAGCACTCGACCAGTTCAACCTGCGCATCCTCGCGGCCCGTGAGTTTCAGGTAATCGATGGTCTGCCGGTCGATATAGAACATGGCGGCGGTGGCGCCGTACTCAGGAGTCATATTGGAAATGGTGGCGCGATCGCCAATGGTCAGGCTCTCGGCACCCTCGCCAAAGAATTCCAGGTAGCAGCCAACCACTTTTTCCCGGCGCAGGAACTCGGTGATGGCCAGCACGATATCGGTTGCGGTGATGCCCGGCTGGCGCTGGCCGGTCAGCTTCACGCCAACGATGTCCGGCAGGCGCATCCAGGAGGCGCGGCCCAGCATGACGCTCTCGGCTTCCAGGCCGCCGACGCCGATGGCGATCACGCCCAGCGCATCCACGTGCGGCGTATGGCTGTCGGTGCCCACCAGAGTATCGGGAAAAGCCACGCCATCGCGGGCGTGGATAACCGGTGACATCTTTTCCAGGTTGATCTGGTGCATGATGCCGTTACCGGGTGGAATCACATCGACGTTTTCAAAAGCCGTTTTGGTCCAGTTGATGAAATGGAAGCGGTCATCGTTGCGCCGATCCTCGATCAACCTGTTCTTGCCAAACGCGTCTTTTTCGAACCCGGCATGTTCCACCGCCAGCGAGTGATCGACAATCAGTTGGGTGGGAACCACCGGGTTTATTCGCGAAGGGTCTCCACCTTTTGCGGCAATGGCATCGCGCAAGCCGGCCAGGTCCACCAAGGCGGTCTGGCCCAGAATGTCGTGGCACACCACCCGTGCCGGAAACCAGGGAAAATCCAGGTCGCGCTTGCGGCCGATAATCTGCTTCAGCGCGTCCTCCAGCAGGGCCGGGTCGCAACGCCGCACCAGGTTTTCGGCGAATACCCGTGAGCAGTAGGGTAATCCGTCCCACGCCCCGGGCTGGATATCCTCGATGGCAGCACGGGTATCAAAATAGTCCAGATCGGTGCCTGGCAGGG
>CBFGWJ010000522.1:0-2170 GCA_965652335.1 uncultured Gammaproteobacteria bacterium
CGATGAACGAGCTGCAGTCCTGCGAGACAATGCCTCGTACGCATTGCGCACCACGATCAACCGACCCCGAACGATTGGCGTTCGCCTGCTGGTGAACTTCTGATTCGAGTGATACTGACTGAAGTAACCGAACCGGGCCGCATCCTTGCGGCCTGGCTTTTTTCGAAACCGGTGTTGTTGCCGAAGCTGGCGCCGCTTCTGAGCCTGGTGCTGGCCAGCGTGCTGCCAGCTTGCCAGCAACTTGAAGACCCTGCCGCCGAAGTTGCGCCCCTCGTCGCTGAAAATTTCAGCGAATATGTGGCCATGCCCGATGGCGTGCTGCTGGCGGTGGAGGTTTATCTGCCCCCCAGGGATTCCCGCGAAATCCGGATTCCCGCCCTGATTGAATTCACCCGCTACTGGCGTGCCTTTGACCAGTTGCCGCCGGCCACTGATCCCGGCGAGCAGGCACGGCAAAGCATGGAAGCCGGATATGCTTATGTCATCGTCGATGTGCGCGGATCGGGTGCTTCGCAGGGCGTTCGCAAGGCGGAATTTTCACTGGTCGAGGCTCGCGACATGCCCTTCGTGATCGACTGGGTGTCACAACAGCGATGGTCAAACGGCAAGGTTGCAACCATGGGCTATTCGTATCCGGGCAACACGGCGGAAATGGCTGCCCTGTTTCCCAGCTCCGCCCTGGTGGCCGCCGTGCCCCGCTTCACCGATTTTGACTGGTACAGCAGCATCGTATTGCCGGGTGGACTGATGAACGAGTTCATCGCAGTGCGCTGGGGTGCTGCGGTGCGTAAAATGGACCTCAATGACGCCAGCCTCTTTAATGAACACTCCGGTGAGCCCAGCGCCGAAAACCCGCTGATTCGCGGCGTTCGGCCGGTGAGCTCGGACAGCGACGGAAGCATTCTTGCCGCTGCATCAAAACAGCATGAGGCCAATGCGTCCCTGGCCGATCAGTTGGCCACCCTCGTGTACCGCGATGAATATCCGCTGGCGGAAAGCCTGCAGGACAGCGGCGCCAAAGCCACCAGCATCCACATGTTCCGCGAACGTTATGAACAAAACGCTGTACCGATGTACCAGTGGGGCAGCTGGTTCGATGCCGGTACCGCAGCCGGAATACTGGCGCGCTTTGCGCAATGGGATACACCCTACCGCTACATCATCGGCGCCTGGAGCCATGGTGCCAGGCATGATGCCAACCCCTACGCTGCCAGGGATGCGCCGCCCCAACCCTCGGTTGACCAGCAGTTCGCGGATATCTTTGCATTCCTCGATCCCTTGATGAAAGGCGAGGGCAAGCCGACGGCACCGCAGAAGGAATTGTTGTACTACACCGTGGGCGAGAATGCCTGGAAAACCACCCGGGTATGGCCGCCTGAAGGGCAGGTGATGGAAGCCTGGTATTTTGCTGCAGACCAGTCGCTGAGCACGCAGCCACCCCAGGTGATCAACGGTTTTGACGAGTACCCGGTGGATTTCTCGGCCGGCAGCGGAACCAGCTCACGCTGGGCCACCCAGCTGGGTGGCGGCGATGTGTACTACGGCGATCGTGCCGAAGCCGACCTGAAACTGCTGAGCTACACCTCGGCACCGCTGGCTGAAGACCTGGAATTAACCGGCAGCCCGGTGATTTCCCTTCGGCTGAGTTCCACTCACACGGATGGTGCGGTGATTGCCTATCTGGAAAGCGTTGCGCCGGATGGAACAGTGAGCATGCTCACCGAGGGCCAGTTGCGACTGCTGCATCGTGCAGTAAGTGAAGTACCCGAATTTGAAGCCTTTGGACCGTTTCACAGCTTTGAGCGCAAAGATGGCAAGCCCATGGTGCCCGGTGAAGTGAGCTCTGTCCGTTTCGCATTGTTGCCGGTTTCCGTCCGCATTCCCCAAGGAAATGCCATCCGCGTTGCGCTGGCCGGTCACGACAAGGATACCTTCATTCGAGTACCGGCTACTGGCCAACCGGTGCTGCGGCTTTACCGCCAGAATGACCAGCTGTCTTCCATTGAGTTACCGGTGATTCGAAATGCGCAATAGCACAACGGGGCCTACAGCATGAGCCAGCAAGCGGCTGAGACCTTGTTCAATACCATCACATGGGAAATTGACCGCGCAGTGGTCTTTATTCGCCTGAACCGCCCGGACAAACACAACGCCATCAGTATCGAGATGA
>CBFGWJ010000523.1:0-2164 GCA_965652335.1 uncultured Gammaproteobacteria bacterium
CCGTATTCGGAATCCACCGAAGCCGAAGACTCATCGATGAGGGTTTTCATGTCGATGGCCTTGGAGTAGGACATCGGCAGCAACACGGTCTGCAAAGGTTCAAGAATCTGCTTGTCCTGGTAGGCCTTCAACAGTTGCTGCTCGCGCGCGGCGATTTCGGCCGTGGGGCCGATCCAGATCACGTTGCCGTTCTTGCGCATGTCCAGGTTGCGGGCATCCATGACGATGTCCAGCGCCTGGTCCCAGGGCACGTTGGTCAGGCGCAGGGTCAGGTTGCCGCCCACGCTGTCCGCCACCACGATGTTCAGGTCGGATACATCCGCGATCAGCTGCAGCACCGAACGCACCGGGATGTCCTGGAAGTTGAATGTTACGCGCGTGCCTTCATAGGTTTTTTCTTCAAAGAACTTGATCTCTTCCTTTTCCTGGGCAGCCAGGTCTTTCACCAGCTTCTGCACTTCAATAACAACGCTGTCACCGGATTCATAGGCCAGCTGCTCAAACGCGCCGGCAATACTCAATGTCAGGCGCACGCCGTTGCTGATCGGGCTGGCATCGATGTACTGCACGGGGGTGGCAAAGTCGATCACATCGAGACGGCGATCGAGGTTGTCCGGCAAGGTGACATTGAAAAGGTCAACAGTAATCCGGTTGGTGCCTTCATCAACCGACATATTGGTACCGGGACGGCTCATGCTGACGATCACGCGGCCTTCACCGTTTTCACCGCGGCGGAAATCCACACCGGTGATGCTCTGGCCATAGGAGCTGGAGGAATAGGATGAGGAAGCCGGGCTGGCTGCAGCCACGCTGTCGCCACCGCCGATTTCAAGAACCACCTGGCCTTCAGAAGCGGCGTAGTCGTAATTGGCGGACTGGCTCATGTCCACCACCAGGCGGGTACGGCCACCGGCTCCAACTGCCGCATATTGCTGCACCGAGCCCATGCCCACAGTCACTGAGTCGCTGTTGCCGCTGTAACTGGAGTCTGCCAGGTCAAGCACGATGCGCGCCGGACTTTCGGTGGCGAAAACGCTGACCTGCGGCGTATCACCGCTGGTAGCCAGGGTGATCCTCACTTTGCCGTCAGCGCCCGATGCATGGCTGATTCCGGTCACCGTCGTATCGGCCAAAGCCAGCGACATCGGCGCCACTGCCAGCACCAGAGCTATGCTTCTCAGAAATCCTTTTCTTACGTTACGCATGCTGCGCCCTCTTTCACAGAAATTTGGCTTAATGGAAAGCCTGTTCTTGTAGCTGTTCATGGCTCTGCCTCTCAAGGTATTCAGCCCAATTCGATCCATGTTTTAGGGCCTGTTACCGCTATTTGGCCCGTCGATGTTGCACCTGAAAAAGCTCCAATCAAGGCACGAGGAGTGCGGTTTGGTACCATCAAACAAACGACGAGTAACGCCGAGTGGGGCTTTTTCAGGCGCAACCCACAGGGCCGGGGCCATTTTCTCCCCTGGCTGCGTTGTCAGTCGCTCATATAGATTCACTATATTTCTCTCCTTCCGCCTTGCCAGGGGAAAAAATGACCGCCGGCAGCGTTGGTCCAAATAGCGGTAACAGGCCCTAACTTCCGCCCAGGGCCATGGTTGCATCCCGAACGATCCAACCACCTGCACCGTCAGGAATGAACTCGGAAAGCTGCACTTCATCCTGGGCGATCAGGCCAACCTTTCCATGGTTCTTGCCCATGTAATTTCCCACCGAAACGCGATGCACCACTCCGTCCGGGTCGCGAATCAGAGCCCATTCCGATGATTCCTTGTAGAACGTTCCCACCATGGTCAGCGTGTCGAGATCAAACCGTTCGAGGTATTCGCGGGTGCGCTGGAAATCCGGCCTCGGACCATCGGTGTTGGTTTGGGCCGCCACCTCATCCGCGCCCTCGGAAGTGGAACGCCGGAACGGATCGCGGCCTTCCAGCCCTTCATATTTGTAGGGGGTGTAGGTTCTTACCGTGGGTATCGGCGGTATGGGCGCCGCCGGTTTGGCTTTTACATCAGCGATATAACGGTCCAGGTCGTCCTGGTTGCTGCTGCAGGCTGTCAACACCACCGCCAGCACCAGGCTGGTTGCGAACAACAGGGGTGCGCGGAAGTAGCTCATCGTTTCGCCTCCGCTGCCTGCCGGGCAGCCCGCTCTGCTGCCTCTTCTT
>CBFGWJ010000524.1:0-2159 GCA_965652335.1 uncultured Gammaproteobacteria bacterium
GGCATGGACAACAGGAACACAGCTATCAGCCCGGCTGGAAGGATGGGTGACTGGACCATGCGCATAGTCGTACTCCAATCGTACTGCCCAGGCCTTTTGTCAATTCCTGAAACCAGGCAGTGGGCGGTGGAACATGGACGATTGCTTCCTGCTTTGTTGATGCTAGCACAAGAATGCCTGGGGTCCGAATCCATCGGGAACCACCCCGAAGCCTGTTCACCACCGCGGTTTGAACCGCGTCTGTCGCCAGGACTGTTGCAATCGCGCCCTGGCGAAGAACCGCCCGGCCTAATTCGCCGCCTTGAAGCCGCTGGCGAAGTTGCTGAGGCGATCTGTCCGGCTGCCCGTGGACAGCATCACTTCGATCAGGCTGAAGCAGTGTTGCCGGTCCAGCGCCTGTTGCAGGGCCGGGGAAAATTCTTCCAGGCGGGTGATCCGTACGCCCTCCCCGCCCATGCCGCGGGCCAGTTTGGCGTAATGCCAGCTGTTCAGCCTGATGCCATCGAGGCTGGGCGCAAAGGCTTCAATCATGTCCCAGCGCTGGTTGTTGAACACGATGATGATGGGCGCAAAGCCGTAGCGGGCGCAGTGGCCAAGCTCGAGCCCGGTCATCAGGAAGGCGCCATCGCCCACCAGCACCACCGGACGCATGCCGGTGACCGCCTGCACCCCGATGGCAGCCGGCACCGCGTAACCCATCGAAGCATAAAAGGCCGGCGCCAGCATCAGGCTCGGGTTGGCGTGCAGGGAGGCGAACAGGCAGTCGCCGATATCCGAAATCAGCGGCATGGTTTCATTTCGAGCGGTCAGGATTTCATCCAGTTGCTGCACCAGGCCGCTGGCTGTCAGTTGCCGCGGCTTGGTTTGCCGGGTTGCGGTTTCCGGCAGGCTGGCTTCGTGAAACGCAGCCAGGGGTTGCTGCAACAGCGCCGCGAGCAACGGTTTCAATGCCACGCGATGGAAGCTTTTTGTTCCGATCTGCATGTCGTGCTGATCGACACACACCACCTTGCTGGCCGGAAACAGTTCAGCATGGGCGGCAAAATTGACATCGGTTCTGATCACGCCGATTTGCAGGATGAGGTCGGCGTCGCGCAGCAACTGCATCGGGCGAACATCTGATCTGTCCAGGAAGATGCCGCCATACAGCGGATGTTGCTGGTTGAAACTGGCGCGACCCATCAGCGTGCTGACAAACGGAATGTTGAACTTGGTCGCCACTGCTTCAAGTTCGGCCACCGCATCAAAGCGGCGTACGTCGACCCCTGCCAGGATCACCGGACGCCGGCTACTCGTCAGGCGCCCGGCCAGTTCCGCCGCCGCCGATACGACACCTTCCCTTGCCTCCGGCTCAGGGGGTAAGCCGCCTGCCAGCATCGTTTCATACTGCACCGCATCGCGCGGCACTTCCAGCAACACCGGCCGGCTTCGCTCCTTGGCCGTCCGCAGCGCTGCCCGAATGTCCGAACCGGCGCGGTCGGCATCATCCAGGCGGAATTGCGCGGCAGTGATTTCGCGGTAGATATCGCGCTGCGAGTCGAGGGTTCTGGCCTGGTGATGAATCTGCAGCCCGCGGTTGATTTCGGCCTGGCCCGGGTATCCGGCAATGACCACCAGCGGCACATGCTCGACATAGGCTTGCGCCACTGCGTTGACCGCATTCAGCGCGCCGGCCCCGTAGGTGAGTATCACCACCGCCGGCTTGTTGCTGATACGCGCGGCCGCATCGGCCGCGAACACCGCCGATGGCTCATGGCTGAGGTAATAAAGCGGCAGTTTATTGCGCTGCTGCAACTGCTCAAACAGCGGCAACACAAAATCTCCGGGAATTCCAAATAACTGCCTGACGCCAAACAACTCGAGTTCTCGCAACAGCGCATCGACCAACAGCACATTCCGCTCCAAATCGTCCTTTACCCTGCGGAGTGTGCAGAAATTGGCCGCTTGCGGCCCTGATGCAGGTCAATACTTGGATAGCTCTGATGAATTCATCCTTGAATTATCAGAGCATCCCTTGGTGAAGAACAGTAAGCGGGCTGTTTTGTTGGCATAATCATGCGCTGTGCGTCGGAATGCCTGGTCAAGCAGGCATTGGCGGCGCGATCCCAATTCACCAAGGAACGCTCTCCCGTGCCAGGCAGGAACTCATCCATCACTCG
>CBFGWJ010000525.1:0-2151 GCA_965652335.1 uncultured Gammaproteobacteria bacterium
ACGAAACCACCGAGGATGCCGCCAAGGTTCAGCACCACCACGCCCATGATGGCCTGCTTGTGTTCCATACCGGTATCCGCCAGCAACAACGGGATCCAGTTGACCAGGAAGTAGGCCAACAACAGGCAGGTGAAAGTGAGCGACCACAACAACAGTGTCCACACTGCCCGGCCGTCCGTGAACAAGGCCTTGACCGGAATGTTCTGTTTCTGCAGCACCGGCAACTCGATATTGCCCATCGATGCCTGGTCCAGCTGCGGTTCGAGCCGGCTAATGATCTTTTGCAGGCGCCCCTGCAAACCCTGCCGCATGGCGAGGAACCGAGCGGACTCCGGAACCAGCCACATCACCAGTGGCAGCATCAGGATAGGCAGCACGCCGCCGGTGATGAACACACTCTCCCAACCGAAATTCGGAATCAGCCGCGCGCTGGCCATGCCACCGAGGATGGCGCCGATGGGAAAGCCGGCAAAGGTGAGCACGATGGCGGTGGAGCGGACTTTCCTGGGCGAGTATTCAGAGATCAGCGCCAGGATGTTGGGTATGGCGCCGCCCAGGCCCAGCCCGGCCACGAACCGGTAGATGCCCAGTTGCTCGATGGATGAAGCCGTGGCGCAACACAGCGTCATCAGTCCGAAAATCAGAGTCGAAAGGATCAGCATGGGCTTGCGGCCGAAGCGGTCTGCCAGCGAGCCGAGGAAGATGGAGCCGATCAGCGTGCCGAACAGCCCTGCGCCGAACAGGGGGCCGAACATTTCCGGCGACACGCTCCAGGCTTCGCGCAAGGTGGGCGCGACGAACGCAATCGACTGGGTATCAAATCCATCCAGCGCGATGAGCACGAAACACACGGTCATGATGCCGAGCTGGAAGGCGCCAAGGCGGCTGTCGTCGAGCAACTGGAGCAGGGTTCTGCGGTGCGGCTGGCTATTTTGGGGGGCCATATTCTTTCCTTTTCAAGGTTTACTGAATGTACCCCGCAACACAAAGCGCCTTGCCAGCAGCGCGTTTACGATTCGGCGATACGCTTTTTGATCTCTTCCGTCACCGTGTGCAGGTGTTTTGCCAGTTCAGCCGCGGCCGTCTCAGCATCCCGTTTCAGCAGCGCGGCGATAAAAGCCTCATGCTCTTCCATGGACAGGTTGGGATCCGCTTCCTTGGCGCCCGACAGGTTCTGCAGCCGTGTGATGTGCCGGTCCGCATGCTCGTGCATGGAAACCAGCGCTGAATTTCCGCTGGCGCTCACGATGGCTTCATGAATCTGGTTGTTGATTTCAAAAAACAGTTCGATTTCCTTGCTCTCGCTGGCCTCGCGCATCTGCTGGTGCAGCTTCGCTATGCGCGCCAGTTGCTCCTCGCTGGCCTTTTCGCAGGCTCTGGCGATCGCCGTGGTTTGCAGCGCCACCACGATTTCCATGTATTCAATGGCATCGGTCAGCGTGGGCCGCGTCACCACGGCTCCGCGATTGGGCTGCAATTCCAGCAGGCCTTCCGCCGCGATCACGCGACAGGCTTCCCGCAGCGGCGAGCGCGACACACCGTAACGCTCGCACAGCACCCGCTCCTGCAGGCGGATGCCGGGTTCCCAAATGCCTTCAACGATCTCTTCGCGCAAACGTGATACCACTTCCGACTGCAAGGATCGGCGGGGGATGATATTGCTGCTTTCCGTATTCACTGGCTTCCTGGAGGGTCCGTTTCAGTTGGCCATAAGATACCTGAGTGAATTGCCTGACATCCATTGACTGCCATCTATCAACGCTTGTCTTCATCCTGTATATTGTCCTACGATATACAATATCTCGTCGACTATCCACCAGAACAGAAGAATTTTGCATAAGAAAACAGCACTACACCCATGAGCCGGGTACCGGTTCCAACCGTTGGAGGCAGCACAGACATGGCCAGACCGACCGCAAAAGCCATTGCACAGGCAACCACGCAAGCCGTACGAGGCGGCTTGATCTTTCTTTTAACGGGAGCTTTTTGGGCGATTCCGGCCCAGGTCGCGCTGGCGCAGGAGGAAGCCGGGGAAAGCAGCGGAGCGCTGGAAGAGATCATCGTTACCGCCACGCGGCGCGCAGAAAACCTGCAGAGCATTGCCATTGCGGTGAATGTGATGGATTCGGATTACCTCGAAGCCCAGCACAT
>CBFGWJ010000526.1:0-2149 GCA_965652335.1 uncultured Gammaproteobacteria bacterium
CATGCAGTCCCATCAGGGCACCCAGCCGGTTATCAGGTAAAACCGCTTTCAGGGTTTTGTCGCGCCGGTCGCGTTTGATCCGCAGCTCGAACTCGGCTTCGGGTTCGATCTCTCGCAACGCGCGGATCATCTCGGCAGGAGAACTCACCTCGGTGCCGGCCACCGAAAGAATCACATCACCGGATTTCAGGCCGTAGCTGTTGCTGTCTTTCACGTCCAGCACCAGCACGCCGCGTTCCGCCTTGAAATATTCGCCCAAACCCGGGTTCAGGCTGGCCAGCTCCAGGCCGGCCGTGTAGGAAAGCCCGAACCACATATTGGCCTGGTTCAGTGCGTTCCGGCCGAGCTGCGACAGCTCCTCATCGTCGAACTGGAATTCCTCGTCAAACACGATGCGGGTTCCATCCTCATCGGTGAACATGTACTGGAACGACTCCACCCGGTCCTGGATATCGGCAATCTTTTCGGCCAGAGCGGCATCATCGATCACCACCACTTTGGCGTTGGTACCCGGCGTAACGATTTTATCGACCACGATATGAGTGTCTGACTTGCTGGTCCAGGATGGGCCATCGGGGGCTTCCGGTGCGCCCGGAGCTCCCGGCGGAGGCGGCGGATCCGGCAGGCGGATCAGTGACTGCCAGGAGCTGGGTTCGCGCTGTTCGGCCTTCACCATCAGGCTGTCGCTCTTGCCACCCCGGCTGAATCCGATACGGATTTCCTCGCCCGGCTTCACATCGGCCATGGTTTGCATCAATGCATCGCGTGCTTCGTCTCCATCCAGGTCGGTGAGGTCGGTTTCGCGAATGCTGGTAATCACATCGCCTTTTCTCAGGCCGGCTTCCTCAGCAGGGCCGCCCGGCGATACCCCCACGAGTTCAACTCCGCGGTTGCTGGATTCGCCCAGCAGCACGCCGATCACCGCGCGATCACCGAGGTTGATGGTTTGCACCCGGGTGGCCATGCGGCGGCCGATTTCGGCCTCGCGATGCGCCATGGCCACTTCACGGGAAGCCTCGCGCAAAGCTCGGTGAGCCCGGCTGAGCTCAGCCCGCGAGCGCTGCAGGTCGCCATCGGGATTGTTGCGCTCTTCGGCCAGTGCGCGGCTGGCCTCATCCATGGCGCGCTGGGCTTCCTCAACCTGGCGCTGTGCTTCGGCGATCTGCTGTTCCTGCTCCGCAATCCGGGCAGTGAAATTCTCCGCCATGGCGCGTTCCAATTCAGCCCGCTCCAGCTCAGCCTGGGCCTGGGACTGGACCTGGGTCTGCACTTCGATTCTGGCCTCGGCCACTTTTCTCGCGCTTTCCGCGGCCTGCTCCTGGGCACGCATGGCAGCGACCTCGGCCGCTTCGGCCGCCTCCATGGCGGCTTGCCGTTCAGCGGCAGGAACGTCCTGGGCCGCCAGGCAGTTTCCACCTGCGGCCACAAGCAGGCTGATCGCAGCGGCCAGGCGCAGTGAGTGCCGGGGCGTGTTGCTTTGACAGGTTGGTTTCATATCAGCTGGTTTCATTCAAGGCATCCATCATGACCGTCGTTTGGGGCCGTCGTTTGGGGCCGTTGTTCTGCTTTCGCTTACAAAGACGCAACATAAGGCTCTTCGCGTCGCAGGCCGGCGCCATAAATCTGGTTCAGGTCCAGCAACAGGCTCACACGCTGCTGCCACAACTCGCTGGAATCGGGGTTCTGGCTGATTGCAGCATCCACCTGGGCAACCAGGTCTTCCAGTTCCACCTGGTAAACCACCATCTCGGCGGGCATGGCGCCAACTCCACTGCGCAACACCACCAGGTTTTGCTCCAGCCGTTGCGACAGCTTCTGCAGCGACTGCAGGTTGTCTGCCTGCAGGGGCAAGCCTTGTTCATGACGCGCGGCTGGATCGGCAGCATGGCTGCCTCCCACAAATTCTGTCGCCAGCATTTCTTCTGCCTGTTCGGGCGCTTTGCCCAGCTGTGGCAGGATTGAGGCGATTCCGGCCACCAGCGTCACCGTGGCAGCAATGGCCAAACCGGACAGCCAACGCTGCCGGCGGCGTTGACCGGCCTGCAGCTGGTCTGAGACGGCACGCCAGCCATCCTGCGGCGGCTGCAGTTCGGGCAGGGAAGCGAGACCAAACGGATCACGGGCCTGCGTCATCGTGTTTGCCTCCGGG
>CBFGWJ010000527.1:0-2122 GCA_965652335.1 uncultured Gammaproteobacteria bacterium
TCCAATGGACCTTGCCTGAAGGCGCGACCGCCAGCGGGATCATCTGGCCGGCTCCCAGCCGTTATTCCCTGGGGCCGATTACCAATTACGCTTATGCTGGTGAAGTAACCCTGCTGACCCGGATAGATGTTCCAGGCGATGCCACTCCCGGTGAGGCTTTCGCGCTGCGGGCCCTGGTGGACTGGCTGGTCTGTGAAGAGGAGTGCATTCCCCAGCAGGTTGAGCTCGAATGGAGTTTGCCGGTGGTTGCAGCCGGCGAATCTGTCGCAGTCAGTGATCCACGCATCGAGGATGCCCTGGCGCGGTTGCCGGTTCCCAGCCCCTGGAACATTCGCGCAACGCAAAGCGCCCTCGATCCCGATACGCGGCAAGGCCAGTTGACGCTGCATATTCCGCTTTCGAAGGAACAGCTGGCCCAGGTAACGGACATCTGGTTCTATCCCTATGAGTGGGGCCGCATCCAGCAGAGCGGTGAGCAGGTTCTACAGGCCGTCGAAGATGGCGTGGAGTTGGCCATCAAAACCGGCGATGCACCTCTGAAAGCGGGCGATGCGTTGACCGGTGTACTGGTAATTACCGAGCAGGCGAGTGACCAGGGCGCACAGGAAATCACCCGCGGCTTTGAAGTGAACAGCGTATTACAGGTTGCAGGCAGTAGTTCCGCCGGGACTGCGACCGGGTTATTCGCTGCGGTAATGCTGGCGTTGCTGGGCGGCATCATACTGAATCTCATGCCCTGTGTATTTCCGGTGCTGTCGCTCAAAGCCCTGTCTCTGGTCAGCCACAGCAGCCAGAGTGCGATGCAGGTGCGCCTGCACGGACTGGTTTATACCCTGGGCATTCTGGCGAGTTTTGCAGTTCTCGCGGCGCTGCTGGTGCTGTTGAAGGCCGGTGGCGCACAGATTGGCTGGGGGTTCCAGTTCCAGTCGCCGCTGTTCGTGCTGGCGATGGCTTATTTGATGTTCGCGGTGGGGTTGAGTCTGTCCGGGGTATTTTTCGTCGGTGGCTCCATTGCAGGGGTCGGCTCCTCCTTCACCGAAAAGCCAGGCTACAGTGGCAGTTTCTTCACCGGTGTGCTTGCCACCGTGGTCGCCACTCCATGCACCGCGCCTTTCATGGCAGCGGCTTTGGGCTACGCGCTGGCCCAGCCTGCGGCAAGACTGTTGGCTATATTCCTCAGCCTAGGTCTGGGCCTGGCGCTGCCTTACCTGTTGCTCAGCTGCTGGCCGCGCGCGCAGCGCTGGTTGCCACGCCCTGGTGCGTGGATGGAGCGCGCCAAACAGGTGTTGGCCTTTCCGATGTATGCCACGGCAATCTGGCTGGTGTGGGTGCTGGTGCAGCAGGCCGGGGTCAATTCCATCGTGGTTGCCCTGGGTGGCATGTTGCTGATCGCCTTTGCTGCATGGCTTTATGACACCACTTTATTGGCAAGCGCAAAAATGCGCAGGGCAGGGACTGCGAGCGCAGTTGTGGTGCTTTTGCTGGTAGTGGGCTTGAGTTATCTCGGCATCAGTTCCGGCAGTGCCAATGCCGGCAGTGCACTGGCAACAGGCACCACAGCGGAACAGAACTGGGAACCCTTCAGTGAAACACGCCTGGATGAATTGCTGGGTGAGGGCAAGCCGGTATTCCTGAATTTCACGGCTTCCTGGTGCATCAGTTGCCTGGTGAATGAACAAGTGGCGCTCAGTGATGTCAGGGTAAAAGAGACATTCGAGCAACAGGGCATCGTTTATTTGAAAGGCGATTGGACCAACCGGGATTCGGCGATCACCCGATTCCTGCAAAAATTCAATCGCAGCGGGGTACCGTTTTACCTGTTCTACCCGCCAGGAAAGCCAACTCAACCGGCACAGCTGCCACAAATTCTTACGCCGGATATGGTGATAGGGGCGGTGACCAACCATTCATCGGATTAAGTCCGGAGTTTTGTTCTCAACCCAGACAGGAGTCGTTATGTCTTTCTCGAAAATTTTCTTTGCCAGTTTCGCTCTTGCATGTTTCAGCCTGCCCGCCGTGGCTGAACCTGTTATCGATAAACCCGCACCTGGATTTTCCGGCAAGACAGCCGATGGTTCCACCGTGAACCTTGCCGATCTGAAAGGTAAAACCGTTGTGCTTG
>CBFGWJ010000528.1:0-2121 GCA_965652335.1 uncultured Gammaproteobacteria bacterium
AGCTTGATGAAAGCCTCCTGGCCGGCCGGCAGGTCATCCTCCGGATAGATTGCCTCAACCGGGCATTCCGGTTCGCACAGTGTGCAATCGATACATTCCTCCGGATCGATGACCAGGAAATTGGGTCCTTCGTGAAAACAATCCACCGGACAGACTTCCACGCAGTCGGTATATTTGCACTTGATACAGCTTTCGGTGACAACAAACGTCATGGTTTCAGCCTGGGAGTTGTGAAATGAGTTCGAATCAAATGTGGCGCTCCCTACGAGAATCGAACTCGTGTTTCAGCCTTGAGAGGGCCGCGTCCTGACCGCTAGACGAAGGGAGCCTTACATTCCGGTTAAACCGGTCGCACATGGTAAACTAGCCGCTGCTCGCGGTTCAACCTGAGCCCGCAATTATCGGCCTTGAAATTCTGGACCATTGTCACAGGCCTTTGTGGTAAACAATAAACGAGCCTTCCGGCATCCCCGCAAGGCAACAAGAATACCAGTCCGTCTGGTCAGGATTTATTTATCAGCAAATTAAGAATCATTCCCGCGTCTGAACATGGCATCGCCAGCGCCGAGCTGTGCCCGCATGCCACTGAGGTTGTCAGGCAGCTGCAAGAGGCCGGTTACGAAGCCTACATCGTCGGCGGGGGCGTACGGGACCTGCTGCTGGGCAGCATTCCCAAGGATTTTGACGTGGCTACCAGCGCCACCCCGGAAGAAGTGCAGGTGGTTTTTCCACGGGCGCGCCTGATTGGCCGCCGCTTTCGGCTGGCGCATGTCCGGATACGCGGCGTTCTCACCGAAGTTGCCACTTTCCGTGGCCAGCATGATACAAACGGTGAAGGTGAGAACGCCCAGGGTCGCATTCTTCGCGACAATGTGTGGGGTGATGTCGAGGAGGATGCTGAGCGGCGTGACTTCACCATCAATTCCATGTTCCTCGACCCGATCAGCGGCGAAATCCGGGATTACCAGGGCGGTTACCGCGATCTGCAGGAAAAACGCCTGCGCCTGATTGGTGACCCGGAACAGCGTTACAAGGAAGATCCCGTTCGCCTGCTGCGCGCAGCCCGTTTTGTAGCCAAGCTGGGCGTGACACTTGATCCCGCTACGGAGGCACCCGTTCGCCACATGGCGCGCTTGCTTCAGGATGTGCCGCCGGCGCGCCTGTTCGAAGAGGCGCTGAAACTGTTTCTTACCGGCCATGGCCGCGCCAGTTTCGACGCCCTGCAGGAATTCGGCCTGAGCAGCATCCTGTTCCCGGTGCTCAAGCCGACCGGAAAAGATGGCAAGGTGGAAGCCGGGGAGCTGTTGCTGCGAGCGCTGGAAAATACCGATGCACGCGTCCGTGAGGACAAGCCGGTAACACCGGCATTCCTGTTTGCGGCACTGTTGTGGCAACCCGCCCGTGATCGCAGTGCACAGCTCGTAGCGGATGGAATGAGTGAATACGACGCCATCCAGCTGGTAGCCGAGGAGATTTTCCTTCAACAATCTCGGCGCATTGCCATACCCCGCCGTTTCAGCGCTGTTACGCGGTTGATCTGGTCGATGCAGCCACGGCTGGCCAGGACCCGCGGACGGCGCTGGAAAAAGCTCCTGAGTGAACCCCGTTTTCGCGCTGGCTACGACTTTCTGCTCTTGCGTGCAGTCGAAGACCCGTCGCTGCAGGAACTTTGTGAATTCTGGACGCAGGCGCAAGAGGACAATCCCGAGGCGGTGGGCAGCGGAGAACCGTTTGCTGAACCAGAAGGGCAGGCAAAACCGCCAACCCGGGCAGGGCGCCGTCGCCCGCGCCGGCGGCGCAGAAAGCCGGCCGGCAAAAGCTGAGATGGCCGCGCAACGGTGCTTTATTGGCATCGGCAGCAATATCGGTGATGGGCCGGCCACCCTGCATCAGGCCCTGGACAGGTTGGCGCAGACAAAGTCCATAACCCTGGTGAGGGTGTCGTCCCTTTACCGGACTGCCGCCTGGGGGCTCACCGACCAGGCGGATTTCACCAATGCCGTGGCTGAGCTGGTTACCAACTTACCGGCGGACGAGCTCCTCGCAACGCTGCTGCGCGTGGAAGCGGGAATGGGCCGCAGCCGCGATGGCGAACACTGGGGTCCGCGTTTGATTGACCTT
>CBFGWJ010000529.1:0-2115 GCA_965652335.1 uncultured Gammaproteobacteria bacterium
AATCCCTCTCTATCGGGATAGCGAAATCGGTTCGCGCAAGCGGTACAATGCTGCGTTTTCGACACTCGGATTCGAATCATGCTGGACCCCCAGAAACTCCGCAATGACCCGCAAGGGGTTGCCGACGCATTGGCGCATCGTGGCTACGAACTGGATGTAACCACCTGGACCGCGCTGGAAGAACAGCGCAAGGCCCTGCAACTGCAAATGCAGGAGCTGCAGAACCAGAAAAACCAGCAGGCCAGGCAAATCGGCCAGGCCAAATCGCGCGGTGAGGACATCCAGCCCTTGCTGGAGCAGGTCAAGGACCTGGGTGATGCCCTGGGCAAGGCGGAAGCCGACTTTGCCGATGTGCACGCACGCCAGACGGCCTGGGCGCTGGATATGCCCAACCTGGCCCTGCCGGAAGTGCCGGTTGGCAAGAGTGAAGCCGATAACCGGGAACTGCGCCGTTGGGGTGAGCCCAGGCAGCTGGACTTCAAGCCCCGTGACCATGTGGAGCTCGGCGAACTGAACGGCCTGATGGACGCGGAATCCGCTGCCAAACTGGCCGGCGCCCGTTTTACCGTGCTGCGCGGTTCCCTGTCGCGCCTGCATCGCGCCCTGGCCCAGTTCATGCTGGACGTGCATACCCAGGAACACGGTTACACCGAGGTGTACCTGCCTTACCTGGTGAACGCCGAAACCATGACCGGTACCGGCCAGCTGCCAAAGTTTGGCGAAGACGCTTTCGCGACTACGGATGAGCCGCCCCGTTACCTGGTGCCCACCGCGGAAGTACCCATGACCAACCTGGCAGCCGACCAGATCATCGATGCGGCGGAATTGCCCTGGCGTCTGACCTCGCAGACCCCTTGTTTCCGGCGTGAAGCCGGCTCTTACGGCAGGGACACGCGCGGCATGATCCGCCAGCACCAGTTCGAGAAAGTGGAACTGGTGCAGATCGTGCACCCGGAAAATTCCTCCGCGGCCCTGGATGAACTGACGGGTCATGCGGAGGCCATTTTGCAGCGGCTGGAACTGCCGTATCGTGTGGTGATGCTGTGCACCGGCGATATGGGGTTCAGCGCCGCCAAAACCCACGACCTGGAAGTCTGGCTGCCCGGCCAGGATGCTTATCGCGAAATTTCTTCCTGCAGTGTATGCACTGACTTCCAGGCCCGCCGCATGAAGGCGCGCTACCGCAACCCGGATAACGGCAAACCGGAACTGGTGCACACACTGAATGGTTCCGGGCTGGCGGTAGGGCGTACGCTGATCGCGGTGATGGAAAACTACCAGCAGCAGGACGGTTCGATCCGGGTGCCCGAGGCGCTCAGGCCCTACCTGGGCGGACTGGAAGTCATCAAACCCGCCTGAGCGCCAAGATTCTTGCAGGCGAAAAAAAGGCCCGCGATGCGGGCCTTTTTCATTTCACAGCGGTGTTTGATCAGTCTTCGCCAAATCCGAATCCCAGCAGGTGCAGCAGGTTGTTGAAGAGAACGAAAATATCGGCCAGCAACCCTGTCGCAGCCAGGATGTAGTTGGTTTCACCCCCGCGCACGATCATCTGCGTCTGCCAGATGATCCAGCCGCAGGCCAGCATGATGATCATGGTTGAAAGCGCCAGGGCCAGGGCCGGGATTGCAAGGAAATAGTTCAGCACCACCGCGCCCAATATGGCCAGCGTGCCTACGCCCAGGAAGGCAAACCAGCCGCTGAAATCACGCTTGGTGGTCATGGCATAGGCGGACAGCGCGAAAAAGATCGCAGCGGTCAACCCGAATGCGGCGGCGACCAACTCACCTCCATTGCCATAGGCATAAAGCACGCGGTCGACATTCGCGCCGGTCCAGACACCCAGGAAACTGGTAAAACCAAATGCCACCAGCAGGCCCAGCGCGCTGTTGCGCGTGGCATGGATGGCGTATGAAAAGGCAAAAATACCGATCAGGAAAGGCCAGAAACCAATGCGCCAGTGCATGGCTTGGGCCACCCACGCCATTCCGGCGCCGGCAATGAACAGCAAGGCCAGGAGCGCATAGGTATTACGCAAAACACGATTGACTGTCAGTGACGGGACACTGGCAGTAGTGCCAATTCGGTACGTCGCGTTGTTCATCGATGAAAGGTACT
>CBFGWJ010000530.1:0-2114 GCA_965652335.1 uncultured Gammaproteobacteria bacterium
CCACCTCAAGCCGTGGGTAGTAGGATTTGTGTAGTTCAAACACGCTGGAGTCCACCAGGGTGACATCGATGGCTTTGTCTGAAATCGCCAGCAGCAGGCTTTCGATGCCCACGTCGTCGCGGGTTTCCCATTCCAACCCGGGGTGGTCAAGCTGCGCCTGTTGCAGGGCTTCGACGTAGCTTGAACCTTCAATCACCATGACCTTGCGGCCCACCAGGTCAGCCATGCCGGTGGGTTTTTTCTTGCCACGTCGGCTGATCACCAGCGTGGCTGTTTCCAGGTAGTCCGGCCCGAAGTTGTAACGCTGCTCGCGGGCCTCGGTGCGGCTGAGGTTGGCGGCGATCATTTCGCCGCGCCCTTGCAACAGCAAGCCTTCCAGCTGCGCAAAGGCATCCGCCAGTTCCAGCTGCAATTCAACACCGAGAAACTCCGCGAAAGCCCTGGCCAGTTCAAACTCCGGTCCAGTGGGGCCGTTCGCATCCTCGTAGTAACTGCTGGCGCCATTGCGGCTCAGTACCATAATGGAACCACGTTGCTGTACCTGCTCCAGCAGGCTGGGCTGGTCGTCGCCGGAATAGCACAGAGGCAGCATGACAACTACAAACACCAACTGCTGCCAGTTCAGTTTCACGGTGCATGCCCATTACCGGCGGCTGGCTGACATAACCACTGCGCCGGAGTGAAAGGGTGTTTGAAATGGTTCTGGCCGGAATAATCCACGGGCTGTTATTCAGCTCGAACTGCCAGCATTTTTTGCCGGCATAACAAAATTATTGCCAGCAAATCTCCGGATTCTTGGCTCCGGCATGGGTGACGGTGAGTACGCTGCAATCCGTGTCGTCGCGTGCCTTGTCATTGACCTGGTCTCCTGTTGCGGTTGCGGTGAGCGTGTAGGTCGTGGCCGAAATATTGGAAGTTGCAAAATCGTAATCATCGAGATCGGGTGCAGGCAGCGCCGCATTGTTGCCTGCCGCATAACTGGTGTTGTTGGAGCGGAAGATTTCCTGGTTTACCGCCCAATTCATCAACATGTGCTGGGCATCGCCCCTTTTGCCCTTGCGGACATACTCCACATAACTTGGATATGCCAACGCAACCAGGATACCGACGATTACCAGGACGAACATCAATTCGACCAGAGTGATGCCGGTAATTCTGCGCGCCATCCCATGGCTGCTCGTAACGTCCATATTCATGACTCCTGAAGAATTCCGGGGACCGGGCACCGGGCCCGAATACCTGGCCGCTATGATATGCCCGGCTGCCGGCCTGTGCCAAGTCATTGGGAGAATTGGCGTTTCGCAGGCCTTCCAGGCGGCACTTAACGGATGAAAGGTAGGAAATGTCGACCGGGCGGCAGGCCGGAATGAACACTCTCCATTCGGCTTCAATATAATTAACGGCACTCAGGATGAGTTCGCCTACCAGGAAGGTAAACCATGAAAGGATTCTTGCAAACCTCGCGTGATACCTGTCGGACCTTCGTGTCACCAACGCAGCCGCGTATTTTTCGCCTGCGTACACAGGCAGGTTTTTCCATTATTGAATTGATGATTGCCCTGGTGCTGGTTGCCCTGGGCTCCGCCCTGGCGTTGCCCTCTTACCAGAATATGGTCGAAAAGCGGCATCTGGCCCGTGGTGCGGAACAATTGCTGGCGTTCATGAATTCCGCCCAGTCGAAGTCCATTCAGTGGAACGAACGTCTGAACGTTTCCTGGAGCCGCACCGGCGACAATGAATGGTGCGTCGGCGCCAACCTGGGAAACACGGTGTGCAATTGCACCGTCACCGACTCCACCAGCGCTACTTACTGCAGCATCAACAACGCCGCTTTCATTTTTGATGATGAAATCGCCGGCGACAAGGTTCTGCTGAAGTCGCTCAGCGGAGATGCAGGTGGCGACAACGATTTTTCCTTTGATCCCGATCGCGGCCTGTTCATCAATCCGAACGACTCGCTGGCCGTCGAGATGCATTCCAGAAACCAGAATTTCCGCTTGCAGCTGATGGTCAGCAATACCGGGCAGGCCAGCCTGTGCTCCACGGATGCAGACCATGCCGTTACGGGTTACAGCGTTTGCCCGGCGATTGAAGTTGAGGCTGATGAAGCAATC
>CBFGWJ010000531.1:0-2113 GCA_965652335.1 uncultured Gammaproteobacteria bacterium
GCCCCGCGCACCATGCCGATGAGCAGCGCGATATGCTGCGGCTCCAGGCGATCCAGCGGCTGGCCGAAGTAGAAGGTGCTGGCGCGGCCGAAACCATGAATCGCCAGGGCGCCCTGCTGCCCCAGGTAGACTTCGTTGAGGTAGGCCTCGAGAATTTCCGCCTTGTCGTAATGCCGCTCCAGCAGCACCGCCATGATGGCTTCATTGACCTTGCGGATCAGCGTGCGGTCATCATTCAGGAAATAGTTTTTCACCAGCTGCTGGGTCAGCGTACTGCCGCCCTGCACGGCCTTGCCGGCCCGCAGGTTGGCGAATGCGGCGCGGGCGATGCCGCGCAGGTCCAGCCCGGGATGGTGCTTGAAGTTACGGTCTTCCACCGCCTGCAGGCCGGTAACCAGCAGGGTGGGCGCATCGGCCAGCTTCACCAGGCTGCGGTCTTCCTTGTGCAGGGGGTAGATCGAGGCGATTTCGGCCGGCTCCATGCGCAGCAGGTCGATGCTGGCCCCGTTAACCGCATCGCTGAGGCCGCTTACCGTACCGCCATCCAGACGCAGTTTGAACCGCCGCGCCGGTTCCTCGCCTTCCGCGAAGCGGAAAGCGCGCCGGTGAATCTCGAACTGGCGGCCCGATGCCCGGTAATTGCCGGGCTTGCCCAACTGGTCCGATTTCCGGTAACCGGCGGCCTTCAATTCAGTTTCGAGGTCCACCGGCGAGAGCTGCAGGCCCTGGTAAAGTTCCAGCGGCCGGGCGTAGACGCGGCTGGGCAAATCCCACTTCCGCCCCTCGAATTCGTGGGTAACCTGGTAGTTGAGATACAGGCTCCAGGGCAGCAACAGGCCCAGCCCGATACCCGCCAGCAGCAGGAACAGGCGCAGGAAAAGCCCGAACCAGCCACGCCTCGAAGGGCCGCCGGAATTGCCGCCCGAACCTTTCCGGGAACCACCACGGGAAGCTTTTACCGGCTTTTTCGCGACCGTTCGCCGCTCTGCTGTGAGTTTTGCCATGGTTTCTGCTTGCTTGCCCTGAGTGGTAGTACGGGTGCTAGTACCGGGTGGTAGTCCTGGGTGGCAGTCCTGAGTCGCACCCCTCAGTTACAGCCCCACGAGACAGCCCCAAGTGACATCACTTCGGCCTTTGACCATAATGGCGTGGTTTTTGCCCAATGCCGCCATGTTCGGCCGGGCATATTTTATCGACCCTGGCTGCGGATTTGCCACCATCCCCCAACGACCCGGCTCATGACTTCAAGCACACCTGACCCATGCAGCGACCAGGCCGGCGGCCACGATGTTGTGTCGCGTGGCGACCACAACGGCCTCGCGATGCCCGCAAAGCCGCTGGTATGGCTGCTTGACGGGAACAGCCGCGCCTCCGCGCAGGAGCGGCAGGCCCGGGCCGAAGCGCTGGGCGCGCAGTCATGGATTCCGGAAGCTGGCCATGATTTCGCCCGAATTGGCCAGAATCTGCTGGAGTTCGTGCAGCAGTTTCCCGGCCGGGAAATCGTAATCCTGCGGCTGGACTGCCCACTGCAAGCGTCGCAACTGCAACAACTGCTGGCCTGGTTGCGCGAGCTGGATGCCGGCGGGCAGCAGGCCGTGGCCCTTACGGCCTTGTGTAACGGATTCACCCGGTTCAATCCTTTCCACAACCTTGAAACCGGCGCCGCCACAGAACCTGCCGAACCTGCCGACCCGGCCGGGCTGGTGGGCCTGCTGGCCAGTCGCCGGTTTTTCCCCGCCAATGACTGGCCGGACCATCTGGTTTGCCTGAGCGAAGCAGCCATCAGGCTGCTGGCGGATGCAGGCCTGACCCATGACCAGGCCGCGGCGCGTTTGCAGGACTTCGGTGGCGCTGTGCTGCTGTGCGACAGCCTGTTTGTCCATGACCCTTCAAGCCGGCTGCTTACGCGCGCCCGGCTGGAAAACCACGAACAAGCCCAAATGCCGCCCTGGGCCGAACTCAGCGCGCGCCTCTGCGACTGGCTGCGCCATGAAGCTCTGTCGGCCGCCCCGCCCGGCCCGGTGCAGCCGGGCGCCACCCTGCATATCACGCACAGCTGGGGCGGCGGCGTGGCGCGCTGGGTCAGCAGCCTGATCGAGGCGGATTCCGCCGG
>CBFGWJ010000532.1:0-2102 GCA_965652335.1 uncultured Gammaproteobacteria bacterium
GCTTCATTTGAACTCGGCGGCGCCACCTACACCAGCATGGGTGTTTACTGGTGCTTCCTGTCCGGCCTGGTCGCCGGCCTGGCCGTTGGGCTGCTCACCGGCTACTACACGTCCGAGAAGTACAAGCCGGTACAGGAAGTAGCCAAGTCCTGCGAAACCGGTGTGGCCACCAACATCATTTACGGCCTGGCGCTGGGTTACAAGAGCACGGTGCTGCCCTACCTCTGTATCGCGGTCAGCATCTTCGTTTCCTGGGGCCTGGCCGGCATGTACGGCGTGGCCATTGCCTCCCTCGGCATGCTGGGAACGCTGGTGATTGCCCTGACCATCGACGCCTACGGCCCCGTGGCTGATAACGCCGGCGGTATTGCCGAAATGGTGGGCCTGGAGAAGGAAGTGCGTCGCCGCACCGACATCCTGGACTCGGCCGGTAACACCACGGCTGCGATCGGCAAGGGCTTTGCCATCGGCGCTGCCATCCTGACTTCGCTGGCCCTGTTCGCGGCCTTCATCACGGCATCCGAGAAACTGCGCGGCTCGCCCATCACCATGAGCCTGCTGGACCCGATGGTTTACACCAGCGTGTTCATTGGCGCGGTGCTGCCTTTCCTGTTCACCGCCATGACCATGAAGTCGGTGGGCAAGGCTGCATTTGACATGATCGAGGAAGTGCGTCGCCAGTTCCGCACCATCCCGGGCATCATGGAAGGCACGGGCAACCCTGACTACGCCCAGTGCGTGGCCATTTCCACCAAGGCTGCCCTGCGCGAGATGATCGCCCCGGGCGTGCTGATCATGGGCACTCCGCTGGTGGCTGGTTTCCTGTTCGGTGTAGAAGCCGTAGCGGGTATCCTGGTGGGCTCGCTGGTCACGGGTGGCGTACTGGCCATCGCTTCGTCCAACAGTGGCGGCGCCTGGGACAATGCCAAGAAGTACATCGAAGCCGGCAACCTCGGCGGCAAGGGTTCGGAAGTGCACAAGGCTGCCGTGGTGGGTGACACCGTGGGCGACCCGCTGAAAGACACCTCCGGCCCCTCGCTGAACATCCTGATCAAGCTGTCGGCGATTCTCAGCCTGGTGTTTGCACCATTCTTTGTACAGTACGGCGGCATCCTGCTTTGATCTGAACATTCGCCAAACACATGCTGTGAAAAACCCCGCTTCAGCGGGGTTTTTCTTTTTCCGGTCCGTCATTTCGGTTCTCAGTCCGACATTCCGGCGAGAGAAACTGCGGCCGGGGTGATGGCGATCGGGCGCAAGCGGGTTATCTCAGGATTTGCCCTGGATGTACCTGCGGTTCAGGCTCATCGCAAATGCGCTGAGGCCGATGAGCAGGAAGCCCATGAAGATCAGGCCAAAGGCATTCGCCAGGCTGTCGCGGAAGAAATAGCCGGTAAAGCCCATCAAAGCCAGAACGCTGGTGAACAACAAGGTGCGGCTGCGCACCACGGTGCCCAGGTACATCACTCCCGCTGCCACACCGAAGTAGGCGATTTCAAGCGGCGTACCCTCAAGCACATCAAACATGCCATACAGGAAGAAGACCGAGCCGGCCAGGTACCAGAACGGCGTGATCGGTTCATGCACGGTTTTACCGATGACGAAGGAAAAGCTGGTAAGGGCAATACCCAGCGCCAGCGCGACGATTTCAAAGTCGATATGCAGGATATCGCACAGCGTGCCGAACCCGGCCGCGCCAAAAAACAATGACATGAACAGCAACACGGTGCGCTGCGTGGCCAGGAAGCACAGGAACTGCTGCGTGAACATCGCCGCGCACATGAACAGCAGGCCGTGCTCCGGCTCACCGCCACGGGAATATTCGTTGAGCATCACAACCAGGCCGGTGGGTTGCAGCAGGGCGGCAATCAACAACATGGGCGTGGTGATGCTGGAGTAACGTGAGTCACTGAGAGTGACCAGGGCAAAAACGAACACTGCGAACCCGGTGCCCAGCGTGATCAGCACGCGCATGGCGGAATTGAAGCTGTCCCATTGCATGCCGATGAAGATGACCAGGCCGGCCAGTACCAGCACACCACCGAGGTAAGCCAGGACTTTTGCCAGGATGCCGCTGGAGCGATGCGCCGGGTCCGCGGTCG
>CBFGWJ010000533.1:0-2099 GCA_965652335.1 uncultured Gammaproteobacteria bacterium
TCCGTCAATGCAGCGGCATTGCCCTGGACTTCCCTGAGGTTGAATTTCGCGCCTTTGAGCACCTCTTCCTGCTGGTAACCCAGGCGCACTGGCGTATCAGCTGCCGGTGCGGGCGCAGCAGCAGGAGCCGCAGCCGCAGGAGATGCAGCAGCCGGAGTGGCCGCCGGTGTGGTTGCCGGTGTGGTTGCCGGTGTGGTTGCCGGAGCAGTGGCCGGAGCTGTTGCGGGTGCAGCAGGTTGAGGGGCCGGTTGAGCCGCTGGCGCAGGCGCTGCGGCGGCCGGAGCGTTCTTGCCGGCAATGCGGTCATCCAGTTCCCGGATGGCCTGCTCGATGGCCGCATATTGCGCGGCGGCCTGCTGCACATCGGCGTTGCCGGCGGGCAGTTCCAACAGGAGCTGCTTGATCTGCGGCAAATCCACGGCGGCGCTGTCCAGCCTCATCTTGCTGAGTTTCGCCATGGAGCCGGTCGGAACGCCGGTTCCCGCGGATTGCGAGGCCAACTGGAAGTTCGTGTCCACCCGTTTGAGGCCCGACTGCACCGCAGCCAGCTTCTGCTGTTGCTCCGGATTCAGGTCCTGGGCCAGCAACAGGGGGCTGGCAAAAAACAGCAGCAGGACCAGCATGAAATAAAGTGTGCCAATGAAGGCCTTGCGGCCTGAATGAGAAAACGGAACCATGTAGAAACCCCCACGCCAAGCGGACAATGAAATTCGACTATAAACGATTTTTTTGAAAAATTGCCTGGCAAATTGGTGATGGCCTGCATCCAAAGCGGCCCTTTGCTTACTCTAAGTAGCAAAACCTATCATTCAACCCATACAGGAAGAAAAAATGGAAGAGTTGATTCCCATCATCATGTTCATGGTTATCGGCGCGGTCTGCGTGGCCTACTTCTACTGGAACCACAAGAACCGGCAGGCGGTGTTGATTACGGTGCAAACAGCCATCCAGGGCGGCAGTACGCTGACACCGGAACTGTTGAACCGGCTCGGCGCGGCGGCCGACCCACGCCTGCGCGACCTGCGCCGAGGCATTGTGCTGTTCTTCATCGGGCTGGCGTTCCTGCTGTCCACGTTCTTTGTGGATGAACCCACCGTGATTTCAGGGTTGCGAGCGTTCTCGATGCTGCCACTCATGATGGGCCTGGGGTTCCTGCTGGTATGGAAGTTGACGCCTGACCGTCCGTGAGGGCGACACATACCCATGCCATCCGATTCCGAACTGGTATCCCGGGCTGTCCTGGCCAAGGACCAGCAGGCTTTCAGCCTGCTGGTTGAGCGTCACCAGACGGCCATTCGGGCCTTCCTGCGCCGGCTGACCGCGGGAGACCATGCCGCGGCCGATGACCTGGCCCAGGAAACTTTCCTGGCGGCGTACGGCAAGCTGCACACCTTTCAGGGCAAGGCCCAGTTGTCGACCTGGCTGCACAGTATCGCCTATCGCAAATTCCTGGAGCGGGTGCGCCGGGAAAAGCGCTTTGAAGTGGTGGCCGAGGTGCCTGAACCTGCCGCGGTTGCCCGCCAGCCGGCCGAGGATGAGATCCTTGCCCAGCAGTTGATGGGCCTGCTGGACACCACCGACCGGGCCTGCCTGACGCTGTCCTATGCGGCAGGCCTCAGCCACGACGATATAGCGCAGCTGGTTGACCTGCCGCTGGGCTCAGTGAAATCCCGCATACACCGGGCGAAATTGAAATTGCAACAATGGTTGAACGACAATGATCATTCCGTTTCCCAGACCAAACACGCAAACAGCGGAGAGCAATTCCATGTTGGATGATTTGCTTCAGTACCATTCATTGCCGGAGCCGGGCGGATTCGTGAATGAAGTGATGCGCGCTGTCGCGCGGCAACAGCAAGTGCGCCGCCGCATTCTGCTGCTGTGCGGTTTCATCGGCGCCCTTTTCGGCGCACTGGGAGCCTGGTGGCTGGCAGATCCGCTGGTGCAGATCAGTACCGGCCTGCTCGCTGCCAACACTGCCCTGGCCACTGGCACCATCGTGGTGCTGCTGCTGGCGGCGCTGGCCTGGCTGCTGCACGAGGAGCCGGGGGCTTGGGGGTAGGAGCGGCTTCAGCCGCGACCGGTTGTTTTGGTCGGGG
>CBFGWJ010000534.1:0-2098 GCA_965652335.1 uncultured Gammaproteobacteria bacterium
CCAGCGCTCCCCACAGCCCCACCTGGAATTCCGCAACCTGCTGTTCGATTTCTTCGGAAGCCACGAGCACGCTGACCGTGAGGGGCAACACCTGGCCGTCTTCCAGTTGCCAGGACAGGCCCAACTGGTACACATAGCCGTCCTCGCGGTGTTGGGGTACCGTGAAACTGACCTGGCCGGGCGGCAGCAGCGGCAAGCGTGGCAGCTGCACACCCAGGGTCGATGGTGAAACCCAGTACTGGTCACTGCCATGCAACTGGCCGTAAATGCCCGATCCGATCTGCGACAGCCGCGGATCGCCCAGGTCGTCACTGACCTGGATGTGCCCGGTGGGGTCCAGCTCTGCAGCCGCCAGGATCAGGTAAGCCCAGGACTGCATGCGATCCCGCAAACCCGCCTCGGTGCTGCGCTTGTTGGCGGCCGCCAGCGACAGGCCCACCAGGCTCAGGGCCAAAAGCAGGATCAACCCTGCCACGATGCCGATGCGCAGGCGCAGCGACACCGGCTGCCTGTCGGCATGCTCCCGGGTGCCCAAGCTGATGGCGCCGGACTTCACTCCACAACCGGTTCAGCGCTGTCTTCGGATTCCTGCAGGTTCAATCGATAGCCGCGCCCGCGCAGGGTTTCGATGGGATTCAGCGTGCCGTCGGGGTCAAGCTTGCGCCGCAACCTGCCGACGAACACCTCGATCACGTTGCTGTCGCGCTCGGCGTCTTCCTCATAGAGATGTTCAGAAAGCTCGGTCTTGGTAACCACCGCCTGCGGATGCAGGAACAGGTACTGCAATACCTTGTACTCGTAGCTTGTGAGTTCCAGTTCCTCGCCATTGAGGAAAACCCGTTGGGAGGTGAGATCCATCAGCACCGGGCCCATGTGCACATTGGGCTGGGCATGCCCGGCTGAACGGCGCAGCAAGGCGTTCACCCGGGCCAGCAATTCCGGGCTGTGAAAAGGCTTGGTGAGGTAGTCGTCTGCGCCGGCTTCCAGGCCAACCACCTTGTCCTGCCAGTCCGACCGGGCTGTCAGCACCAGCACGGGAAACTTGCGGCCTGCCTGGCGCAGTTTCCGGATCAGTTCGAGCCCGGAAAGTTGCGGCAAACCCAGGTCGATGATGGCTACATCGATGGGAAATTCGGTTGCCAGG
Organism: uncultured Gammaproteobacteria bacterium; assembly: GCA_965652335.1. Taxonomy (GTDB): domain Bacteria; phylum Pseudomonadota; class Gammaproteobacteria; order Xanthomonadales; family SZUA-36; genus JAWXBM01. Next base: position 1,145 of record CBFGWJ010000534.1, read on the forward strand.
TACAAGCCTTCCTGGCCATCCGCGGCACTGTCCACGGCAAACCCCTGCTCGCGCAACAGCTGGGCCAGGCTGTGCAACAAATCCACATCATCTTCCACAATCAACGCGCGCATGGCAGCACTACTCCTTGACCGGAATGCGAACGGTTTTGACCACGCCGTCGCGGGTGATCAATTTGATGACATGTACTTTCTTCTTGCCATTCTGCTCGGTGTAGGCCGACAGGACTTTGGCGTTGTACTGCCGGGCAGCCTGACGCGCAGCCTCGTCCAGTGATTGGGCGAATGCGCCGCCGGGCATACAGACCACCAGCAAAAATATCAAAATCAGTTTTTTCATTGAGCTTTGCCCTGCTCCGGGCTTCCCCTGCTGAATGACCCTGGATGGCGGCCATTGTATGCCAGGTGCATGAATTGCAACTGAACCCTGATTGTCCCAGGAACGCATTCCAATTTGCCAACAGATCGCATTTGCTGTTTCTATTGATGCTAGAAAACTTCCGCCACCATGCAGCGCAGGCTGCCGCCGGCTTTCTCGATTTCATCCAGCGGGCAGGAGCGTATCCGGAAGCCCCAGGACTCCAGCAGTGCCCGGCTGGAAGGCCGCAGCGCATCGGCAGCGGCCTGGCTCATGAACACATCGTGGTTGCCCAGGGCAATGCAATTACCGGCAAATGCCGCTTTCTCGGCCTGGTCAAGAAACAGTACACGGTCACGGTAGACCGCCGCCAACACCCGTGACAAGCCCCTGCCCCGCACCGACTCCTCGTGAACCACGCAGGCGCGGCCAGCCAGCACGGAGAGAACCACATTGGTGTGGTATTCACCCGGCTGCAGGTCAAACTGCAGCGTGCAGCGCAGGTCAAATGCCTCGTGCATGGCACGGACACCGGCTTCATCAACCCGGCTGGACATTCCGCAGTAGCCGATTCGCCTGGCCCGGTCGATGACCAGG
>CBFGWJ010000535.1:0-2093 GCA_965652335.1 uncultured Gammaproteobacteria bacterium
ACCGGACCCTGGCGCGCCAGGGCCACGCCGGTCTGGCAGCAATCGCAGACCAGCCCGTCCAGTTCCGTTTCATTGCTGATGCTGCCATCCGCAGAGATTCCCGCGTGGCGCAGGGTCATGCCGCCGGCAGGGTCGGCGGCATGGCCGGTCGCGTGGGCATCCGCCGGTTCCTCACCGGTGCCGACAGCCAGTGTATTGCGGCCATCCAGCCACACCAGGCCAACCGCACCATCGGCCGGATACAGGCTGACGAAACCATGTTCGGTGGGCGTGCCATCGTCATGGGGCGTGATTGCCGGTGACCAGCTTTGGCCGCCGTCGGTGGAGATCGACACCGCCACATCATAGGAGTAAACCCCACCGGGGCGCTTTTGCAGCCAATGCGCTGCCCAGAGCGTTTCAGAGGCCGCCACCACGGAGGGAAAGTCGGCCCAATTGACAAACCAGTTGGCGCTGGCGGCGACCGTTTGTGGTTCCGACCAGCCCGCCGGCCCCAGGCGGGAAAACCGCAAACGGGTTGCATCAGCCTGGGGTTCCTGCCAGCTCAGGACGATGGCGTCACCATGGCCTTTGCTCAAATAAGGGCTGATGCTGCCCGGTGCGGCGGTTACCGGCAAGGCGATGATTTCAGGGCCATCGGCAGCCAGCGACGATGCCGGAAGCAGGGCCGGAAGCAGCACGAGGAGCAGCCCGGAGAGCAGCCCGGAGAGCAATGCGAAAGGCCGCATGGGAAGCAGCGCCGTGAGTTTCATGCCGGGCGCATCATGCCCACCAGGCCATTGAGATTCGCACTGTCCTGCAGCATCAGCCGGAAATCCCCCAGCCCGGCCTGCTGCGCCATGGTGTGCCAGTGTTTGAGTGAAACCGGGAAATCGCGCGCCCGGACATGATCGAACAACATCCGCTTTTCTTCCGGGTGCAACTCTGCATAACGCTTGTCGGCGTGGCTGACCCAACGATCCAGGTAATCCTCGCGGGGCTCCTGTTCATGGCAGAAAACATCGATCAGCGCGAACATGCCATCGCTGGCCAGCAGGCCGTTGATGGATTGCAGGATGCGCAGCTTGTCTTCGGGATCGGCAAAGTGGTGCAGTGAAAAGCTGGCCACCACCAGGTCAAATTGTTCCTGCAAGGACTGCAGGCTGGACAGGATGTCACCCTCGATCAACTGGTGGGGCAAACCCAGCATTTGCAGGTTCTGGGCGGCTATTTCCAGCGCTCCGGCTGACTCATCAACCCCCACGTAGCGCTTCAGCTCAACGTTCCGCAACAGGGGCAGGATGGGCGTGCTGTCGCCACAGCCCAGGTCGAGAATGCGTATGGGCCGCGGGTAACTGTGCGACACATGTTCCTGCAAGCGGCCAAAAAATGCACGGTGATCCATGTAATCATGAACCAGCAGCTTTTCGTAGACCCGCCATTCTTCAAAAATTTTCTCGCCCATCAGGTTCGCCAGATTCGCATAATTGACCGGGCGTTAGTTTAGCGGCTTGCCCGCGCGAATGGCAGCGCCGGAACCGCCTGCAAGCGAACCGGTGAACCGGAAAATCAGGGACAAAACGGTAACTATTGGCGGGCGCTCAAATTGGTGTTCTAATTTTGACCATTCCTGTCATCGGAGGGGTTTATGGACAAGGTGCCTTCCGCCCGGCTTCGGCTGGGCATGCTGTTGATTGTTGCCTGCGGTTTCCCGCCTGCCTTGCAGGGAAGCGTTGCACCTGTGTGTAACCTGGTCGAAGGCCAATGGGCCGAAGGGCCGGGTTATACCATCGAGCAATGGACGGACGGTTCGGAGAAAATCCTCGTGCTGGGCAGCGGAGCCAGGGTCAGCGTGATCGACAGCAGCGACCCGGAGAACCTTCAGGTGCTGGGCTTCGTGGACATCAACGAGTCGGCCCGTTACATCGACATCTCGCCGAATGGTAATACCGTGGCCGTATCCGACCGGGACAACACCATCCACCTGGTGGATATCACCAGCCGCAGCTCACCGCAGTTGCGGGGCAACTACAACCCCGAGGAAGGGCGGCAGCCGCACGGCATGGATATCGTCGGCAACACGCTTTATGCGGCGGTCAGGGAAGGGGGTGTCT
>CBFGWJ010000536.1:0-2091 GCA_965652335.1 uncultured Gammaproteobacteria bacterium
TCCAGCAGGGTGCCGAAGATCGCCGGCTCCACGAAGCGCCAGTCAGACTTTGAGGCGTCGATCAAAAGCTGGATCTGATCAGCGTTGAGCGGAATGGGATCGACATCGCTGAACATTCCGCCATTGAACTCGCGGATTCGGTGGTTGAGCAGCGGGCTGTAACCGCCCACCCGCATGGATTCCCACAGCGACGACAGCGCGTGCACGAAATGCTCGGGGTTCTTCTGCTGTTGCTGCAACAGCTGGGTGAAGCTGCCGGGCGGCAGCAGTTCCACGTCTTCGCTGAACATGGTGAACAGGCAGCGCTTGAGGAAATGCGCCACGCGCTCCACGTCGAATCCCTGCTGTTCCAGGCTGCGGGCCAGTTCGGCCAGCTTGGTGCTGATCTTGCGGGTGACCTGGGCGGCCAGCTTGCTGGGGTCGAGCTTGTGCGGGTCGTGCCATAACAGCCACAGGCGGCGCTGGATGGCCTCGTCGGCCAGGTCTTCCAGGCGGATGCGGTAATGGCCCGGGTCGGGAAAAGGAACATAGGTTCCGCCCGACTGGCTGAACTCGGCGTACAGCTCCAGTGACCGCCCCACATCGGTGACCACGATGAACGGCGGCCGGCCCTCATCGGCCGGCAGGGCGCGCACGTACTGGTCGGCCTGGTTCTGCGCCCGCAGCATGGCTTTGTCCCACACCTCGGAATCAAGCTGCTTGCCGGTCTGCTTGGCTTCCAGCACGAAGCAGCCGCGCTTGTACAGGTCGATGAAGCCGCGGTTGGCGCTGCCGTCGGGGTTGAAGATATCCACCCGGCGTTCAAACACATAGGCGTTGTGCTCGGTGCTGGAACCGGCCGGATCAGGCTGGGGCAGTTTCAGCAACTGGCAGAGCTCGGTGAGGAACAGCTGGTAATTGGCGCGCTCACTGCCATCTGCACTGCTCCAGCGGCCAATGAAATCGGCAATCGGGGCAGGCGCTGTGGGGCTGAAGTCAGTCATTGTTAATGGGCTTGTGCTTCTGACTCATGAGCTGATTCGAATTTTTTGTTGATACTAGCACAGCGTTCGTAAGCCACGGATGCAACAGGGCCATGGCCGCCGTTCCTGGAAATGCTCGCAGGGCAACGGCGCGTAATGGCGCACCGGCCGATGAATTACCTCCATGAATCATGGTGCGGACCGGATTCATTTTGTATATTCTGGGCCTCAACATTTTTTTCCGGAAGAATTCCATGGCCAGGGCACAATTCAGGGGCGGTTTTGCCGCCATTCCTTTCGGCTGTTTCATTGCCCTGCTGCTGGCGCCCTCCACCTCCTGGGCGGCCGGCGGCAGCCTGCCACCGCTGGTGCAGGATATCGGTGTAGCGCTGTTTCTTTCCGGGTTGCTGGCCATCCTGTTCGCGCGCATCAAGTTTCCACCGATTGCCGGCTACATCCTCGGTGGCCTGATTGCCGGGCCGCTGGCGCTTGGGCTGGTCACCGACCCGGCCAATGTCGACACCATCGCGCAACTGGGTTTTGTGTTCCTGCTGTTCGTGCTGGGCCTCGAAATCGACCTGGGCAAAATCAAGCAAAGCGGCAAGACCATCATTGCGTCAGGGCTGATCAGCGTGCCGCTGATCGCCCTGCTCGGGTTCGCAGCCGCCAAGCTGCTGGCCCTGATCGGATTCGGCCTGATCATCAACGAGAATCTCGGCGCCCTGTACGTGGGCCTGGCCATTTCGGTGTCCTCAACCCTGCGGGTAGTGAAGCTGTTCCAGGAAGCATTTGAACTCGACACCGTTCCCGGCCGCCTGGCGTTGGGCATCCTGGTGATGGAGGACCTGTGGGCCATTGTCATCATCCTGCTGCAGCCCAGCCTGGAAAATCCGCAGCCGCTGTCCATCCTGGCTTCCTTTGGCGGCATCGCCTTGCTGGCCAGCATTGCATTCCTGGTATCACGCAATTTCATACCACTGGCCTTCCGCTGGATTGCCAAATCGCCGGAAATCATCCTGGTAGGCGCCATCGCCTGGTGTTTTTCCATCGTTTTCCTGGGTGGCATATTCGACGCCATCACCATGGCCACGATCGGCAAGAACTTCCACATCAACGTCGGGCCCGGAAT
>CBFGWJ010000537.1:0-2083 GCA_965652335.1 uncultured Gammaproteobacteria bacterium
CGATTGAAAGCCTGGACACGGTGAACATCAGCAATGTGCGTTCGGTGGAAGACCGCGGCCAGATGCTCACCGAAGATGAAAACCTGGTGGAGCTCAATTTCACCGTCCAGTACCGCGTGCTGGCTGCGCAGGACTTCCTGTTCGAAGTACGCGACCCGGAACTGACACTGCAGTCAGCCGCGGAAAGCGCCCTGCGCGAGTCCATCGGCACCAACCGGATGGATACCATTCTGTCCGGAGCCGGCCGTGAGAAAGTCTCTCAGGAAACCGAGAAGCGCCTGCAGGAAACCCTGGACCTTTACAGCGCCGGTATCCAGGTCACCGAATTCACCCTGAAGGATGTGAATGTACCCTTGCAGGTCCGCGATGCGTTTTCTGATGTAAACAAGGCCCGTGAAGATCGCCAGCGGTTTATTGAAGAAGCCCAGGTTCATGCCAATAGCGTGGTCCCTGAAGCTCGCGGCCAGGCCGCGCGAATTTTGCAGGAAGCCGAAGGCTACAAGCAGGCCACCATTGCCCTGGCCGAAGGTGAAGCCATGCGTTTTGGCCTGGTGCTGAATGAATACCAGAAAGCGCCGGACGTAACCCGCAAACGGCTCTATCTGCAGACCATGGAAAATGTGTTGGGCCGCTCATCCAAGGTTTTCCTGGATGCCCAGTCCAATGGCAATGTGCTGTACCTGCCGCTGGACAAAATGACCGGTACGACGGATTCTTCCGGCCGTTCCGGCATGCCGCCGCTGGTGACGCCAACGACCGGCCAGGACGATAGCAGTTCCTCATCCTCGAACCGCACACCTCGCAGGGAGGGACGGCAGTGAACAAAACCATATTGTTGATCCTGGTGGCCTTACTTGTCTTCCTGGGCCTGTCCAGCTTGTTCGTGGTCAAAGAGACCGAATACGCCATCAAGTTCCAGCTGGGACGAATCGTCAAGGCTGATTATGAACCTGGGCTGCATTTCAAACTACCGTTCGTCAATAATGTGCGCAAGTTTGATCGCCGCATCCTGACCCTGGAAACCCCGTCCGAACTGATGCTCACGTCCGAGCAGAAATTCGTCACCGTGGATTCATTCGTCAAATGGCGCATCAAGGATGTATCGAAATTCTACATTTCCACCGAAGGCATGGAGCTGCGTGCCCTGAACCGCCTGGAGCAGATCATCAAGGACCGCATGCGCGCCCGCATCGCCAGCAACACACTTGTAGAAGTGGTTTCCCAGGAGCGCCTGAACGTCATGCGCGGCATCCAGGAAGCGGCCAATGAGGCCACCGGTGATGAATTCGGCATCGAGGTGCTGGACGTGCGCATCAAATCCATTGAACTCCCCGACGATGTGCGCGAATCGGTTTTCCGCCGCATGGCCACCGACCGGCAGAAAGAGGCCAACCTGTTGCGATTCCAGGGCCGCGAGGAAGCTGAGACCATTCGTGCCAATGCCGACCGTGAAGTGCAGGTGATCCTGGCCGAAGCACAGCGCGATGGCCAGACCATGCGCGGTGAAGGCGATGCGCGGGCCACGGAAATTTACTCCGAGGCCTATGGCGCCGATGAAGAATTCTATGCTTTCTATCGCAGCCTTGAAGCGTATGGCAAGGCCTTTGGCAGTGACCAGGACGTGATGGTGCTGGACAAGTCTTCGGAATTTTTCAACTATTTCGGCTCTGAAAGCAAACAATAGCGGGTCGCGGGAGCCACGCCATGCTTCAGGACGTGCTGACGGCTGTCGCCTTGCTGTTGATCATTGAAGGGTTGATGCCGGGTATTGCACCAGCAGCCTGGCAGAAGTACCTCGCTGAGATCATTCGCATGAACCCAAGGACCATCCGTGTGGCCGGCATCGTGAGCATGCTGGCAGGAGCACTGTTGTTGCAGTTCCTGCATTGATGCCGAAGCAAAGTGTTGATTGAACCTTTACTCCAGCCGCAAGGCCGTGAGACAGAAACATGAACAAAAGCGTAGTCGTTCTGGGTACCCAGTGGGGTGATGAGGGCAAGGGCAAGATCGTTGATCTGCTCAGCCATGACGCCGATGCGGTGGTGCGGTTCCAGGGCGGGCACAACGCCGGCCATACGCTGGT
>CBFGWJ010000538.1:0-2080 GCA_965652335.1 uncultured Gammaproteobacteria bacterium
ACCTTCATCAACATGCAGTTCGGCCTCGACACCGACATGCAGGCCACGCTGATGGATGTCATCGGGCGGCTCAACCGACTGCCGCCGCTGCCGGCCGATTCCGACCCGCCGGTGGTGCAGCTCAGCGGTTTTGGCGAAGCCAACCAGACCCTCACCTGGTTCTTCGTGCAGAAACTCCCCGGCACCCCGGGCGAACTGACCGACTACGAACGCCAGGTGATCGAACTGATCAAGCCCCGCATCGAGTCGATTCCCGGCGTTGCCGGCGTACAGATGATCACCGGCGCCGCCGAGGAACTGCAGGTCATCATCGACCCTTACAAGGCCGCGCAGTTTGGCCTGGAACTGAACGCCATCGCCGCCGCTGCCAACCAGAGCACTGATGTTTCCGGTGGTTTTATCGATGTGGGCCGGCGGCAGTACACGCTGCGGTTTGAAGGCCGCTACCAACCCGAACAGCTGCGCCAGCAGGTGCTGGAATGGCGCGACGGACGCCCGGTCAGGCTGGGTGATGTCGCGGAAATCCGGGTCGCGCGGGGAGCCCGCCAGGACCTGATGATCCAGAACGGCAACCCTGCCATGGGTGTGCGCATCGACCGGCAGAACGGCGCCAATGTATTGCAGGCCCTGACCGACGTGAAAGCCGCCATGGCCGAGTTGCGCGAAGGGCCGCTGAAAGAGATGGGCCTCGGCATCGAGCAGTCGTTCGATGCGTCCGTATTCATCAAACGCGCGGTGAACCTGGTGACCAGCAACCTGTTGCTGGGTGTGTTGCTGGCCGTGGGCGTGCTGTGGTGGTTTTTGCGCGACCTGCGCGCCACGGCGCTGATCGCCGCTGCCATTCCGGTTTCCCTGTTGGCGACGTTTGTGGTGTTGCAGCTCACCGGCCGTTCCCTGAACGTCATCTCGCTGGCAGGCCTGGCCTTCGCGGTAGGCATGGTGCTGGACGCCGCCATCGTGGTGGCAGAGAACATCGTACGCCTGCGCGAACGCGGGGAGACGCCCTTTGTTGCGGCCATGAAAGGCGCCAGCCAGGTGAAAGGCGCATTGCTGGCGTCCACCGCCACCACGGTTGCCATTTTCCTGCCGGTACTTTTCCTGGAAGACGTCGAAGGCCAGCTGTTCGCCGACCTGGCACTGACCATTGCCATTGCCGTTGTAATCTCGCTCGCGGTTGCGATGACGGTATTGCCGGCTGTGGCCGGCAACTGGCTGAAGCCACGCAAGCTCACGCGGGAACATGCGCCGGCGTGGTCGGGCCTGACCGCCCGGTTGATGCAGGCCAGCCACACTCCGCTGCGTCGTGGCCTGGTGGTTTCCACCCTGCTGGCCGCGCCTTTGTTGATTACCTGGGCACTGTTCCCGCAACTGGATTACCTGCCGCCGGTCAAGCGCGATGCCATCGATGCCTTCCTGCAGATGCCGCCCGGCTCCAATTGGGAAACCAGGGAAAAGGAAATCGCCTCGACCATCGTTCAGCGGCTGGAACCGTACATGTCGGGAAGCAAGGAACCGGCATTGAAGAATTACTACATCTGGCTGTTCCCCGGTGGCGGCAACATCGGTGCCCGGGTGCTGGACCAGGACAAGGTACTGGACCTGCAGGCCATCATGCGCGAGGAAATCCTTGCCGGAATCCCGGATGTCCGCGCCTTTGCCTCCCAGGGCAACCTGTTTGGCGGATTCGGCGGCGGGCGTGACATCGCCGTACACCTGCAGTCAGTCGATGAACAGGGCCTGATCAATGCCGTGATCACGGGACAGAACCTCATGATGGAGGCGTTTCCGGGCGCCAACGTGCAGGCCTTCCCGCCGCCGGAACTGGCCGAGCCCGAGCTGCGCATCCTGCCGAACGATGCGCGCATCTCCGAATCCGGCTGGAACCGCAACAACATCGCATCAGCGGTGCGGATTCTCGGCAACGGCATGTGGCTGGGTGAATTTTTCGACGGCGACAAGCGCCTCGACATCATTCTCAAATCACAACCCTGGAGCACGCCTGAAGAGCTTGAAAGCACCCCCGTTATCACCCCTGTGGGCGGCATGATGCCGCTGGGCGAACTGGTTGACATCGAGCGCA
>CBFGWJ010000539.1:0-2078 GCA_965652335.1 uncultured Gammaproteobacteria bacterium
GAGGACCGAGGGCAGCCCGAAGGGCCAAGTCCAGGACCGGAAGGCCTTACCGCCATCGGGCCTGTTACTGGTGTTACGCCAACTGGACCCCGGATTACGCGCTGTCCGGAATGACGTCTTTAGAGGAGGAGAGCCTTGCCAGCATCGGGCCAGGTTGTGAGCCCAATGGAACCCGGACCAAGTGCGGGATGACAGTTCAAAGTGCTCGCTGTCCGCTATAACGAAGTGACATTAGGAAGAAAGAAGATGAGCCCACTCAGCGGGCGGGAAACAGCCCTGGGCCATGAAGCCAGGCTACTGCTGGTCGCGGCTGCGCGCCAGCTTGATCACCCAGACAATCATCGGCGCCATCAGCATCAGCCCGAGCAGGATCAGGAAAGGCCAGATGCGCACCAGCACCGGCAGGCCGATGTCCATTTGCAGCCAGCCCAACAGGCCCAGCACAACCAGCAAGCACCCTGCGCCATCAAGCAGCAACAGGTGGATCGGAATCCTGAATTCCTTCATTGCGCTTCCCCCTTCGCTTCGCCCTCGTCCCGGTAGATGCCGATTTCGACGTCACCCGCGGTGTTCACGCTGGCGCGATACATGCCTGCCGTGTTGAATACCATCGCGATATTGCCCCGGTTGTCCATGGCGATGATGCCGCCATCGCCTCCCATGCGCACCAGTTCACCCATCACCACGTCGTCGGCAGCCTGCTGAACGCTCACGCCCAGGTACTGGACACGGGAGCAGATATCGCGCGCCACGGTCGCCCGGATGAAATACTCGCCTGTGCCCGTTGCGCTGACCGCGCAGGAACGGTTGTCGGCATAGGTTCCCGCGCCGATGATGGGCGAATCGCCAACCCGCCCGTAACTCTTGTTGGTAGTGCCCCCGGTGGATGTCGCCGCGGCGAGGTTGCCGTGGGAATCCAGCGCCACTGCGCCCACCGTGGACAGCCAGCGGTCAGGATATTCCCGGTTCATGCCGGCCGACTTGTCTGAACCTTCGGCTTTGGCCTTTTGCAATTGCTCCCAGCGTCGCTCAGTGTAGAAGTAGGCGTCGTCTTCAAAAGCTATACCCTGTTCGCGCGCGAAGATCTCGGCGCCCTCCCCCATGAGCATGACATGTGGCGAATCCGTCATCACCTTGCGCGCCAGCAGGATCGGGTTGCGGATGTTGTTCACGCCTGCCACTGCGCCGGCCTGCAGGTTGGAGCCGTCCATGATGGAGGCATCCATTTCGTTCTTGCCCTCGGCATTGAACACCGCGCCTCGCCCGGCGTTGAACAATGGTGAATCTTCCAGCCGGGTGACGGCCGCTTCAACCGCATCCAGGCTGCTGCCGCCCAGACGAAGAATGTGGTGACCTGCCTGGACAGCATCCAGCAGGGCGCCGCGAATCCGGGCTTCGGCCTGGCGATCCATTTCTTCCGGGCTCATGGTGCCGGCGCCGGCGTGAATGGCAATGGCAAACGGCGGCAGTTCATCGGCTGTGTCAGCGCGGGTGTTGAGTGTCAGCAAGGCTGTGACCAGCAGCGCGCAAAAGCGGAAAGTGGGCATGGCATACTCCGGCTCATGATGGGATGGATTGTGCTGCGGGATTAAGGCCCAGGCAAGCCTGCATGTGCTTTTCATCCTGGCACATATGGCGGCAACCGACCCGGAAGCAGCCGGATGGCAGCAATTTTTCCAGAATCGAGTATGCTTGCAGCAACGCGGCAAAAAAATCAGGGACAAGCCGCTGTTGATTCGGCCATGAGGGAATCAAACATTCAAGGACTACCCGTAGTTGCCGGGCGGTCCGAGTGTGGCGATTACGTAAAATCCCGCCCCCCGGCGAGGGTGTCACCATGAGGGAGAATTCATGAACAGAAAAATATTGACCGCTACCACCATTGCATGCCTTGCTTTTTCAAACACTTCTCCTGCCCAGGTTACTGAAGAACAGGCGAACATGATTGATACAGGGCGAAAAGTATTCATGGAGGAAACGTTTGATGGCAATGGCCGCTCCTGCGGTACCTGCCACATTCCTTCAGAGGGTTACAGCATCTTTCCGGCCAGTATCAAGAAACTGAAAAAGAAAGAACG
>CBFGWJ010000540.1:0-2068 GCA_965652335.1 uncultured Gammaproteobacteria bacterium
ATTATACCGCACCTTTTTCCAGGTGATGCCGGCGAAAACCGGCCAGGAACAGGCCCAGGAAATAAACCAGCACGCCGCCGGCCACCAGAATGAAAAGTCGCTGGGCGCGGCCGTGGGCCGGATCCGCTGCCCAGGTCACTGCATCCACGGAGTTGTATAAAAGAAAAGCCAGCATCAGCAGGCATGCAGTTGCCACTGCAAAATTCACCCGCAACCATCCGGGCTCCGGCGCGTAAACGCCCTGCGTTCTCAGGCCACGATAAAGCATACCGGCATTGATGTAGGCTGCCAGCGAACTGGCCAGGGCCAGGCCCATGTGCGGGCCTTTGAACGACAGGCTGACCAGGACCCCGACAAACAGGAAATTCATCACCATGTTCGAAACCATGGAAGTGATGGCGATTTTCACCGGGGTTTTGGTGTCCTGGCGGGCGTAATACCCGGGAGCAAGGACCTTGACCGCGATAAATGCCGGCAGGCCCAGGGCATAGGCTGACAGGCTGAGCGCGGTCATTTCCACATCGCTGAGCAAAAAAGCCTCGTATTGGAACAAGGCGATCAACAGCGGTGTTGCCAGTGCGGCCAGGCCAACTGCCGCCGGCAGGGTAATGATGACTGCCAGCCGCAGGGCCCAATCCATGGTGGCGGAAAAAGCCTGCGGAGTCTGCTGGGCAAATTTGCGCGACAGGTTGGGCAGGATCACCGTGGAGAGCGCCACTCCAAATACGCCCAGCGGGAATTCCATCAGGCGGTCCGAATAGTACAGCCAGGTAACGCTGCCACTCACCAGGAAAGTAGCGAGTATGCTGTCGATCAACAGGTTGATCTGCGCCACCGAAGAACCCACCAAGGTGGGGATCATCAGCCGCAGCACCTTGCGCACACCGCTGTGCTTCCAGCCCCAGCGCGGCCTTGGCAGCAAGCCCAGCCGGACCAATGCAGGCGCCTGGATGAGCAATTGAGAGAGACCGGCTGCCAGCACGCCCCAGGCCAGTGCCATGACCGGCACTTCCATCCGCTGCGAGAACATGACTGCGGCCACTATCAGCGACAGGTTCAGCAATACCGGTGTGAGTGCCGGCACCAGGAAACGGTCAAAGGTGTTGAGGATGCCGCCACACAGCGCCGTCAGCGAAATCAGCATGAGGTAGGGAAAGGTAATGCGCAACATTTCCGCCGAAAGGGTAAATTCCGGCCTGCCTTCCAGCCACCAGCCCGGCGCAAAAATGGCCAGCACCCAGGGTGCTGCCAACACACCAATGGCGGTGACCACCAACAGGATGCCCAGCAGCGTGCCGGCCACGTGGTCCACCAGGTCTTTGAGGGCCCTGGCGTCACCGCTGGCACGAGCCTCGGACAACACCGGCACAAAAGCGAGGGAAAACGAACCTTCCGCAAACAACCGCCGCATGAAGTTGGGAATCTTGAAGGCCAGGAAAAACGCGTCGGTTGCGGCACTCGCGCCGAAATAGCGCGCAAACACCATGTCGCGCACGAAACCGAGCACGCGCGATACGATGGTGGCCAGGCCCACGGTCAGGGTCGATTTCAGCAGTTTCAATTCAGGTTTTGTCCGTATCGTTGGCCGTTGTGCTGCACGTCCTCTCGAGCATCGCGGCAGCCGTCCTGTTGGCTGATTTCAGGCGCGAATTGATCGGTAATCCGGCCCGCGCCAGGCTACTTCCAGGTTGACCCGGGCGCGAAAAAGTAAGACAATGCGCGGCTTGGTTTTTTGAACTAATTTTGGAGATCTCCCTTGGCTAACAGTTTATCAGCTCGCAAACGGGCACGTCAGGCCGAGCAAAGCCGCCAGCGCAACGCCAGCCAGCGTTCGCATGTGCGAACTGCCATCAAGAGCGTGGTCAATGCCATTGCCGCCGGCAACAAGGAAGCGGCCGGTGCCGCATTCAAGGCCGCTGTTCCTGCGATTGACCGCTCCGTTGCCCATGGTTTGATGGCCAAAAACAAGGCAGCCCGGCACAAATCCCGCCTGAACGCACACATCAAGGCGCTGTAAGAACACCATTACTGCTGCCCTTTCACACGGGCAGTCCGTACTTTAAGCCCC
>CBFGWJ010000541.1:0-2063 GCA_965652335.1 uncultured Gammaproteobacteria bacterium
CACCCTGTTCATGGGCAACACGGCGGTGGCCAATGCAGCCGTGGTTTCCGCCTTCATGCTCGGCCTGGCTTTGGGTAGCCTGGCAGTGGGCCGCATCGCCGACCGCACGGCGCGCCCATTGATGATTTACGCCTGGCTGGAAATCCTCATCGGCATTTATGGCGCCACCACGCCCTGGCTGTTTGACCTCCTGCAGGCGGGCTATGCCCAGGTCGCCGGTACCGTCGGCGTTGCCGGGCCCTACTCACATCTTCCACGCTTTGCGATTGCCGTGGTGGCCATGCTGGTACCCACTTTCCTCATGGGCGGCACCCTGCCCCTGCTGGTCAGGCACTTCACCACCCGCCTGGAGGATGCGCAACCCGTCACCTCGCGCATATACGGCATCAACACCCTGGGCGCCACCAGCGGCGCGTTTGCAGCCGGATTCCTGCTGCTGCCTGCCATCGGCATCACCCAGACACTGCTGTTCTCGGCGCTCATCAACCTGCTGGTTGGGGTGGGGGTTTACGGATTGCTGCGCGGCGGGAGCAAGGCGCCCGAGAGCAGGGAAACTGCGCCCGCCGCATCGAACACCGGTACCGTCGAGAAGGCACTTCGCAAGCCCTGGTTGTTGCTGGTGGGTTTCGGCTTTTCGGGCTTTGCCGCACTGCTCTACCAGGTGGTGTGGATCCATGCGCTGATCCTGGTGATCGGCGTGAGCATTTACGCGTTCAGCACCGTGCTCACGGTCTACCTGGCCGGTATCGCGCTGGGCAGCCTGCTGGTGGGCAGGTGGTTCACCTTTGAGGATTCGCAACGCGGCCTCAGGCTGGCTTTCTGGCTGCAGATGGCCATAGCGCTCACAGCAATAGCCAGCCTGGGCCTGATCAGCCATTTGCCGGTGTTGTTCGTGCAGGGCTGGGAACATCTGCACGGCAGCTTCGTGCTGTTCCAGGCTTACATGTTCGTGCTGGCCGGCCTGGTCATCATCGTTCCAACGGTGCTTCTGGGCGCATTGTTCCCTTTGATTACCGGCCTGTGGAGCCGCAGCAAGCGCGCAGTCGGCCGCGGCGTGGGTGAGGCCTATGGCGCCAATGCCATTGGCACCATCGCAGGTTCGGCGGTGGGTGGCCTGTTCATTCTGGACTGGCTGGGAATGGAGCACAGCCTGTACCTCGCCAGCAGCATCAGCGTGCTGGTGGCGCTGGTGTTCTGGTACCTGGCCGGACCACATCGATCCGTTTCATCCCGCTGGTTGCAGGGTCCAACCGCAGTGGTTGCGCTGGTGCTGGTGATCGCCGGCCTGCCGGGCCTGGACCGCGCCATGCTTCAGGCTGAAACCTTCAGGAATGCCGAGGATTTTGTCGGCGAGGATGTCGATGGCAAGATTCGCAGGTACCTCGATACTTTCAAATTCCTGTACTACAAGGAAGGCATACACGGCACCGTCAGCGTACTGGGTTGGGAAAACAACGGCCGGCTCGGCAAAGCCCTGATGAACAACGGCAAGGTGGATGCCTCCAACAACACCGACATGGTGACGCAGATACTGCTGGGGCAGATTCCGATGTTCCTGCATCCCGACCCGAAAGAAGTGATGGTGATCGGCCTGGGAAGCGGGGTGACGGCGGGCTCGGTGCTGCGCAGCCCTGCGGTCGAGAACGTGGATATCCTGGAAATCTCGCCTGAAGTGGTCGAGGCTTCCGGCTATTTCCGCGAGGAAAACAACAATGCCCTGGATGACCCACGGGCGCAATTGATGGTTGCCGATGCGCGGAACTACCTGCTGGCCACCGACAAAAAGTTCGATGTGATTGTTTCAGAGCCTTCCCACTCCTGGGTCACCGGGGTCTCAAACCTGTTCACCCGCGACTTTCTGCAACTGGCCCACGACCACCTCGAGGAAGACGGCATCCTGATCCAGTGGTATCACATTTACGGCATCGACCGGAGCAGCCTGAAGTCCATGTTCAAGGCCATCCAGGAAGCCTTTCCCCATTTCACCATCTGGTATGCCCGCGGCGGTGACCTGATCATCGCCTCCGCCAAGAAGCCGCTGCAACTCGACTACGTGAAACAGC
>CBFGWJ010000542.1:0-2055 GCA_965652335.1 uncultured Gammaproteobacteria bacterium
GAAAAGCCGCATAAATACACGGTTTTTCAAGATTTTTCAGTTGCGGAGCCGGGCGGGCACTGATACATTAGCCGCCCTTGGCACTCCCGATACCGGTGGAACCTTCCAAATGGTCATGAAAAGTCTCCGCGGCCTGTTCTCCAACGATCTCTCGATCGATCTGGGTACGGCCAATACCCTGATTTACGTGCGCGGGCAGGGAATCGTACTCAATGAACCCTCGGTGGTGGCGGTTCGAATGGACCGGGGACCCGGCGGCCCGCAACACGTGGCGGCGGTAGGCACCGAAGCCAAACGCATGTTGGGCCGAACGCCGGGCAATATCCGCACGGTACGCCCCCTGAAGGACGGTGTGATTGCCGACTTCAACATGACCGAAGCCATGCTGCAGCATTTCATCCGCAAGGTACACACTTCGCGTTTCCTGCGTCCCAGCCCGCGTGTATTGGTGTGCGTGCCCTGCAGTTCCACCCAGGTGGAGCGCAAGGCCATCAAGGAATCCGCCGAAGGCGCCGGCGCGCGCGAGGTGTTCCTGGTGGAAGAACCCATGGCCGCGGCAATCGGCGCCGGCATTCCGGTGCATGAGGCCCGTGGCGCCATGGTGCTGGATATCGGCGGTGGTACTTCTGAAGTGGCGGTAATCTCGTTGAACGGCCTGGTGTACTCCAACTCGGTGCGCGTGGGCGGTGACCAGTTCGATGAAGCCATCGTCAACTACGTGCGCCGCAATTACGGCACGCTGATCGGCGAAACCACCGCCGAGCGCATCAAGATCGAGATCGGTTGCGCCTGGCCGGACGAACAGCCCACCACCATGGAAGTGTCGGGTCGCAACCTGGCGGAAGGCGTGCCTCGCAACGTCACCATCGGCAGCAATGAGGTGCTGGAAGCCCTGAACGAAAGCCTCTCCAGCATCCTCGATGCGGTGCGCACGGCCCTGGAGCAAACACCGCCCGAGCTGTGTTCGGATGTATCGGAAACCGGTATTGTCCTGACCGGAGGCGGAGCCCTGCTGCGTGGATTCGACCGCCTGCTGGCGGAAGAAACCGGCCTGCCGGTGTTTGCCGCCGATGACCCCCTCACCTGCGTGGCGCGCGGTGGGGGTCGGGCTTTGGAGTTGATGGACCAGAACAACGGTGATTTCTTCTCCACGAGTTGATGCATGGGAGTTGATCCATGGAAATTGATCCATGGGAGCTGACCCATGGCCCGCGGTGATGCCGTAGTCGGCGCAAAATTCTCCGGCCAGGCGGCCCTCACCGCCCGGCTCATGATGTACGTTCTCCTTGCAATCGTGCTGATGGCCATGGACCACCGTGGCAAGTATGTGCCGCGCATGCGTGCCTACGCCGACTACCTGGTCGAGCCGATCTACCATGTGGTGGAGTGGCCGGTGCGCGCGCTGCGGGGCACCTGGTCGTTCTTCCAGAGCACGCAATCCATGCAGCGCAGGAACAAGGACCTGGCAGACCAGCTCCTGGCCCAGCAGGCGCAACTGCAACGTTTTGAAGCCCTGGAACAGGAAAACCGCCGCCTGCGTGAGTTGCTGGATGGCTCGGGCAGGCTGGAGATCAAGTACCAGTTTGCCGAACTGATCGATGTGGACCTCGACCCTTTCTCGCATCGCGTCATGATCGATCGCGGGCGCGACCGGAATGTGCAGGTCGGCCAGGCAGTAATCGATGGCGCAGGGGTGGTTGGCCAGGTGGAAGAAGTCGACCTGCATTTCTCGCGGGTGCGGCTGATTTCCGACCCGAACCATGCATTGCCGGTGCAGATCAACCGCACCGGACAGCGCACCGTGGCGTATGGGTTGGGCAATACCGGCCTGCTCAGTTTGCCCAACCTGCCGCGTGAAGCGGATGTCCGCGAAGGCGACCTGCTGGTGACTTCAGGGCTGGGCAGCCGGTTTCCCGGTGGCTACCCGGTCGCCCTGATTGAAACAGTCGATCGCGCCGAGGGCCGCATGTTCGCCGAAGCCATGGCCAGGCCGCTGGCCGCCCTCGACCGCGGCCGTGAAGTGCTGCTACTCAAAAATCCGCTGCCCGAGCCGCT
>CBFGWJ010000543.1:0-2054 GCA_965652335.1 uncultured Gammaproteobacteria bacterium
TGGTAGTACACGCTCACCTCGACACCGTCGGCATCCAGCGTCTTCACCTCGTAGCGGGCCGACTGGATGGTGATGAAGTTCAGCGTGGGTATGGGCGACACGTAGCGCGCCGTGCGGCGCCCATCGGCCACCGACTCGGAAACCAGTTCACCGGTTACCACCAGGGTCTGGTCGGCATCGGTGGTGACCGTGATATCGGTATTGACCCGGTCCACGCCCACATAACTGCGCATCAGCGCGGCATCATCCTCCAGCTCGGGCGTAGGCAGGTCGGGCGGCAGGCCATGCTTCGAGCGCAGGTTCCGGCCCTGCAGGAAACTGGTCCGGTTCATGGCGATGTGCGGCAACAATCCCAGGTTGGTCAGGTAGGCGCCATTGGCGGCGGGCTGGGCATCGAATTCGTACAACTGTCGATCGCTCGGAAGTGCCGCAATGCCCTGTTTTCGCAACTCCGTCTGGAAGGTCAGCGATCCGCTGTCTCCGGGTTGCAGCGGCCGGTCGAACTCGAAAATCCGGTGGTTCATGCCCTCGTCAAAGCTTTGCAGCTTCGCGCCGGGAACCTCCAGTTCCGTGATCGGCACCATGGGCGCCAGCATGCGCACGTGCAGGATGTCGATGGGCTCATCGGTTGCGTTGATGAAGCGGTAGCTGCCATCAAACCGCACATAGCGTTCCTCGGGTCGCAGGTCCACGTCCAGGGTAATGTCGGTCAGGGACGGCTGTGGCAGGTCAATGTATTTTGAATAGTCCTTCTCATAGTTGGCCAGGCGCAAATCCTGTTCGTCCTGGCTCATGCGCTGGTTGAGGAAATTCATGTTGTAGATGAGGAACGCTCCCAACGCCGCGGTGGCCACCAGGGCACTGCCCAGCAAAACCCGCGGCCGGCCCTGCAACCGGGCTGGCAGCGTCCGCCACTGGCCTTTCAGCGTTACCGCCGTGCCGCGACGCCACATCAGGTGGCCAAGCAGCAGCAGCACAAAGGCAATCATCGTCCACCAGGCGCGCAGCCACCAGGATGCCTCGCCGCCGTAGTGGGACCCATTCATGTCTGAAAGCGGCATGGCCGCTTCGGGGAAGTTGAGCATCGGGTGATCCAGGCCCATTCCCGAGAGTGCGATGGAAGAGAGCATATACAGCAGCATGATGCCCCAGCCCACGAACTTGTTGGGACTCACGGCCTGCACCACCACCGAAAGCACCGAGAGGTGCAGCACATAGAGAAGAACCGGCACCACGAACCACAGCAGCCAACGGCCCAGCTCGACATCGGTGATGCCGTGCGCCAGCTGGAACAGGATGGTTTCCAGCAGCACGATCAGCACGCACAGTGCCGTCATGGCTCCCGCTACGCCCAGCAGTTTGGAGACCAGGAATATCCAGTTGGGAAACGGCGTGGCATCGATGATCTCGTTGAAGCGCCGGTCGCGCTCACGCCACATGGCTTCGCCGGCAAAATAGATGGCCAGCAGCAGGGTGATCCACACGGAGTTACCCCGCGCCGCTTCCACTACACCAAAAGTACGGGGCCAGGCCGGCACGCCGTAGAACCGCCCGACGGTATTCAGGGTGATGTAGAGGTTGATCATGCCGTAGATGGCAATCAGCCAGAATGCCGGCGACTTGAACACCAGCTTCATTTCCAGCAGGGCGCGGACTTTCAGCTGGTGCCAGGCAGCCTGCATGGGTGTGCCGGCCGGCAACCGGTCCACCACCCGCGGCGCGACTGCCGCCAGTTTTTGCGCGCGCTTTTCCTGCCGTTTCACGCCACGACGGCTCGCGCCCCGCTCGGCGAAGCGGAAACGCCACACGGCCAGGCTCACGATCAGGGCGGCGATGGCCAGCCACACCAGCCGGTGGCTGAGCAGCAGGCCGGTCAGTTCCAGCGCCTGGCTGTTGGCTTGCGCCGGTGTCAGGTAGCGGATGCCCAGGCCAAAGGCGATGGTGCCGAACGGTTCAAAGAATGCCGCCACCGACAGGTCGGGAAATTTCCTCAGCATCGCGGTCAGCGTGAAGTAGGAAAACATGAACAGGATCACGGTCAGGTAGCTGTAGGT
>CBFGWJ010000544.1:0-2048 GCA_965652335.1 uncultured Gammaproteobacteria bacterium
CCCAGGCATGGTAGTGCCGGCGCATGGCCGGGTTCTGGCGTTCGGCCATCTGCGTCTCGTCCAGCTGGCCGAGCAGCGCGAACAGTTTGTTCTTGTCACCGCCACCCACCGGCGCGCCGTCGTACAGGCCCACGGGCTGGATCACTTCACGTCGCGCCGCCCAGGCATAGCCGCAATGCCCCAGCCGGTCCAAGCCATCGGGCCACTTCACATGACGAAGGTGGCAGTAAGCACTGCCCGGAACTTCCATCAGGGTTGGAGGCTCGATGCCGGCGCCGCCTGCGGGTTCGGGTTCGGGTTCGGCCAGCATCCGCGCCAGGCTGAACATCTGCACCAGGGGCCATTGCTCCAGCGCCTGCTCCACCCGCCGCGGCCAGTCTGGCTGGTCAAAGATGACATCGGCATCCATCCAGGCCACCTGGTCGAACCGGTCCGGCAGGCGTTCGATACCCAGGTTCAGCAGCCGCTCGGTTTGCCAGATGTAGTCGCCGCCGGTGATTTTCAGCACCGAATCGTCCGCCGGCAATTCGAAACTGTCGCCGTCGCGTGACCACTCAACCGTCAGCGAGTGAACGCCGGCTGTCCGCAGCGCGGCCCGAAAGGCATGGTAGTTGGCCAGCCGGTACTTGCTGTGGTTCAGGTTGAAATAGCAGCTGACGACGGCTAGGGGCACGGTGATTCCGGATGGGTTGGGCCTGGACAGGCCAGGGTTGGCAGGATTCTGCAGGCGCTAAGACTAAGGCAGGATTTCTGTGGAGGTCAATGAGCCCGTGCTCATGTTCCTGAAAACCGCAGGTGAATGGCCGGATTTACCGAAACTGGTGGCCACCGGCCTGCGGTTTCACTCTACAATTCGCCACATGAAAAGCGACAATAACCAGAATCCGGCTGCCGCCGATCCGCTTCTGAGCATCATCATCCCCTCGCACAACCGCCCGCACATGCTGATGACCGCGGTGGACAGCGCATTGGGGCAGACGCTGGAGAACATCGAAGTCATTGTGGTGGATGACGGATCCGAGCCGCCGGTTGAGTTGCCGGAGCGGCCGCGCCTGCGCCTGCTGCGGCTGGACCGCAACCAGGGCGTGGCCACGGCGCGTAATGCCGGAGCACAGGCTGCGCGCGCCGCGCGCATCTGTTTCCTGGACGATGACGATCACCTGCTGCCGCACATGGCTGAAGCATCACTGGCGGCCCTGGACCAGGTGGCGAATCTGGCCGGGGAACTGCAACCACCGGTGATCGTGATGTCCGGACTGGACATCATCAACCCCGACGGCAGCCTGCTGGAACGCCATCTGCCGCCCACCCTGCAAAAGGGCGCGCATTATTCACTGGAGCGGATTCCCGAGGGCAAATCGATCTACTGCAAGCAGACGGCGGTGATACCGCGGGCGGTTTACCTGGAAATCGGCGGTTGTGACACGGCCTTCCGTTCGCGTGTGCATTCGGAGCTGTTTTTCCGCCTGAACGCCGCCTGCAGCATCCTGGGCATTGAAACCGTCACCTACCGCCTGCTGCAGCACACCGGCCCGCGCATCACCCGCGACCGCGAGCAGCGCCGATTGGGTTTTGGCCAGTTGGTGGCCAAGCACCGGGCGCTGTTTGAACAGCACCCGCAACAATTTTCCTGGTATTACCGCGACCATGCGCTGCGTTCCTGGCGGGCGCGGCATCCGCTGGATGCGCTGGTTGCGGCGCTGAACAGCGTGCGCTGGCAGGTGCAGGCCTGGATCAGCGGGCGTCACTGAAGGGTTGGCCAGGAGCTCAGGCGGATACCAGCCCGGCGGCTTCATCGGCCAGGCTTTGCAGGTCGGAGTGGCTGTTGGGATTGTAGGTTCGCGCAATGCCCACTTTAGCGAATCGCCGCGACATGCCGTCGTGGTTGCGAAAGGGCGAAGTCATGAAGCGGATGCGTTCCCGCGGAAAGCCCAGCGTGCTGGCGCAGAACTGCTCGATGCCATGGGCCGCCAGCGCATCGTTGGCGATGACAATCATCAGGCCGATGGTGCGCCTGATTTCGTCGATGGCAAAAAACGCCGGGTTGT
>CBFGWJ010000545.1:0-2031 GCA_965652335.1 uncultured Gammaproteobacteria bacterium
ACATGAGAAAAATGGCATTGACGGCCCTGCTGGCCGGGCTGACCCTGTCCGGAGTGGCCCTGGCTGAAGCACCGGAAGTGAAGCACGACTGGGACCCGGATTCAGGCTATCCCTTCTCCACAGCCGTGCGGGTAGGGCACATGCTGTACCTCTCCGGTGAACTCGGCATTCCTCCCGGCACCCGCGAGCTGGTTGAAGGGGGCATAGGCCCGGAAACACGCCAGACCCTGGAGAACATCAAAGCCACGCTGGAAGCCAACGGTTCATCGCTGGCTGAGGTGGTCAAGTGCACCGTGTTCCTGGCGGATATAGCGGAATGGGCAGCCATGAATGAAGTTTACAAAACCTATTTTCCCGCCAACCCGCCGGCCCGCAGCGCGTTGGGTACCAGCGGCCTGGCGTTGGGCGCACGAACCGAGATCGAATGTATCGCCACGGTGAAGTAACCGCCTGTCCGCAATACGGCACTGAGGGAGATTATCCATGCCAGACAGTTCACTGAGTGGCAGCTGTCTTTGCGGGGCGGTGCGTTACACCGCCACCGGCGAGCCGCTGCGCTTCTACCACTGCCATTGTTCCCGCTGCCGCAAGGCTTCGGGTACCGGCCATGCCAGCAACCTGTTCCTCAAGGGCACGCTACGCTGGGACAGCGGCGAGGAGCTGGTGAGGTCCTTCAAGCTGCCCGAAGCGGAACGCTTCACCAACAGCTTCTGCACGGTGTGCGGCGGTCGTATGCCGCGTTACATCGAGGCCATGGGCATGGTGTTCATTCCGGCCGGTTCGCTGGACCAGGAACCCGCCATCCTGCCGCAGGCGCGGATTTTCGTGGGCTCACGCGCCAGCTGGTCCTGTGCCGAAGGCCCGCTGAAGGAGTTTGATGCCTATCCTGCACCGTAATCTGCAATGTTCCGGGTATGTGCTGGCCGGTTGCGTGGCGTTGTTGGCCTGCGCCTTGTCGTGGACGACCACAGCGCAGGCATTCGACGCCGGGCAGGATATCGGCACCGTGCGCCAGATCTATGACGGCAGCCTGCCGGATGACGTCCGGGTCAATACGTTCCGCAATATCGACCGCCTGTTTCCGGTGCGCACCGTTGCTCACGGGCAGGTGGTTTCAGAGCTGCCCGTGCGCTTGCGCGACATGGCGGATTTTTCGTTTTCCGTCGCTGGAGACGAGTACGACCTGGTCGATGTGATCGCCCTGAACGACGTCACCGGGCTGGTGATCCTGCACCAGGGTGACATCGTGTTTGAAACCTACCAGCGCGGCAATGATGAGCATACGCGCTGGATGTCGATGTCGGTGGTCAAGTCCATCACCTCGCTGCTGATCGGTGCGGCCATCCGGGAGGGATATATCGACAGCATCGATGAGCCGATCGTGGCCTACCTGCCGCAGCTCAAGGACACTGCTTACGACGGTGTGACGGTCCGGCAGCTGCTGACGATGTCGTCGGGGGTCGGGTGGAACGAAACCTACACCGATCCCGCTTCGGACCGCCGGCGCATGCTGGAGGCCCAGATCGCGCAGCAACCCGGCGCCATATTGCAATTGATGGCCGGCCTGCCGCGGGTAGCCGATCCCGGCACACGCTGGAACTACAGCACCGGCGAAACCCAGGTGGCGGGCGCGCTGTTGCATGCGGCCACCGGCCAATGGCTGGCGGACTACCTTTCACAAACGCTCTGGAAGCCCCTGGGCATGCAGGCGGACGCCACCTGGTGGCTGGAATCGCCTGATGGGCTGGAAATCGGCGGTAGCGGCCTGTCGGCCACCTTGCGCGATTATGCCCGCATCGGGCTGTTCATGCTGGATGACGGTGTCATTGGCGGACGGAGAGTGCTGCCGGAAGGCTGGATGGAGCAGGCCGGCTCGTCCCATACCATCGGTGGAGAAAAAGTCGACTACGGTTACATGTTGTGGCCGCTGCACGGCCGCAGTTATTCAGCGGTCGGCATTTTTGGCCAGTTTGTTTTTGTCGATCCCGATACGCGGCTGGTGGTGGCCATGTGGTCGGCACAATCCAAGCC
>CBFGWJ010000546.1:0-2027 GCA_965652335.1 uncultured Gammaproteobacteria bacterium
AAAAATCACCAAACTGCATCACGCGCACACGATCGCCGTATTTTTCGCCAAACAGCGCAGTGGCGCCGGTTTTGAGGGCGGAATCAAAATCCATCACTTCAACCACCGATGCCGGGTTGCGGCGGATTTCGCGGTTCACCAGGCGCTCAATTTCAGCCAGCTCGGCGGCTGAAACCGCCTGCGGGTGGGTAAAGTCGAATCGCGCGTGATCCGGCGCCACCAGCGAACCACGTTGTTCCACGTGCTTGCCCAACACCTGTTTCAGGGCAGCGTGCAGCAAGTGAGTGGCTGAATGATGCAGGACTATGGCCTGGCGGCGGTCAGCGTCGACCTCGGCACGCAGCGTGACGCCGGTTTTGAGCACACCAGTCTCGAGGTGACCGATATGGCCATGGAATACTCCGGCAAATTTGATGGTGTCTTCCACCACGAACCGGGCACCTTCAGCCAGCAAAATGCCGGTATCTCCCACCTGCCCGCCGGATTCCGCATAGAAAGGCGTTTTATCCAGGAACAGCACCGCGGCAGCTCCAGCCTGCAGCGTATCAACGGGCCGTCCATCGATGATGATGGCGGCAAGTTGCGCTTCCGCTTCCTGCAATTGCTCATAACCCAGGAACCGGGTGGGCGGCAGGTCGCCGATGGCTTCAGCCGAAATCGCGGTTTTCAGCGCAAACTGGCTGGAAGCGCGGCCGCGTTCCTGTTGTTGCTGCATGGCGGCTTCAAAACCTGGCAGGTCCACCTCCAGACCGCGCTCGCGGGCGATGTCCTGAGTCAGGTCCAGCGGAAAGCCGTACGTGTCATACAGCAGGAATGCCGTGGCGCCGTCGATACGCACTTTCGCGTCTTTCATGACATCTTCGAGAACATTCATTCCCGCTTCCAGGGTTCTGGAAAACCTTATCTCCTCGTCCAGGAGCGCCTGTTCAATCTGCTGCTGCTTGCTGACCAGTTCGGGGTAAGCTTCGCCCATTTGCATTGCCAACACCGGCACCATTTTGTGGAAAAAGGGTTGCTGCTGACCCAGCATGTAGCCATGCCGGATGGCCCGCCGAATGATGCGCCGCAACACATAGCCGCGGCCGTCCCGTGACGGCAACACACCGTCAGCCACCAGGAATGCGCAGGCGCGGATGTGGTCGGCGATCACATTCAGGGACTTGTTGGTGCGGTCGGGGCAGTTTGTCAGGCTGGCCGCTGCCTCGATCAATGACTCGAACAGGTCGATCTGGTAATTGCTGTGTACGCCCTGCAGCACGGCCGAGATGCGCTCCAGTCCCATGCCGGTGTCGACACAGGGTTTGGGCAGGGGTGTCAGCTTGCCGTCGGAGGAACGATCAAACTGCATGAACACCAGGTTCCAGATTTCAATGAACCGGTCGCCATCCTCATCGGGAGAACCAGGTGGACCTCCCGGCACACCCGGACCGTGGTCGTAAAAGATTTCCGAACAGGGGCCACAGGGGCCGGTATCGCCCATGGCCCAGAAATTGTCGCTGTCAAATTCCTTGCCGCCGGGCTTGTCACCAATTCGAAGAATGCGGTCCTTGGGCAGGCCGATCTCGTTCTGCCAGATGTCAAAGGCTTCGTCGTCGGTGCGGTACACCGTAACCAGCAGGCGTTCGGGTGGCAGCCCGAATACTTCGGTGAGCAGTTTCCATGCCAGGCGTATGGCTTCGGATTTGAAGTAATCACCAAAACTGAAATTTCCCAGCATCTCGAAAAAAGTGTGGTGCCGGGCGGTATAGCCCACCTGGTCCAGGTCGTTGTGCTTGCCACCCGCGCGCAGGCAACGCTGGGAGGTCACTGCCCGTTTGTAAGCCCGTTTGTCGGCGCCAAGGAACACGTCCTTGAATTGCACCATGCCGGAATTGGTGAACAGCAGGGTTGGATCATCAGCCGGCACCAGCGAACTCGAGGCTACGGCCGTATGGCCGTTTTCTTCAAAGAACTTCAGAAATGCCTGGCGTATGTCGGCCGTGCTCATGCTCGTTCCGCGGGCCGGACTGGTGTTCGAGGATGTCATC
>CBFGWJ010000547.1:0-2026 GCA_965652335.1 uncultured Gammaproteobacteria bacterium
TTGGAGTCCATCGATGTGGATCAGATCCGGATTGACCCTGCTATTGGCCCTGCTGATGACTGAGCCAGTTACCGCCGCCCATGAAGATTACGGCACCCGTTACACGGGCGATCGTTTTGTCACCCGCAGCCCGGTGCTGGGCCGCAACGGCATGGCCTCCACCTCGCACCCCATCGCTTCAGCCATCGCGGTGGATATTCTCAAGAAGGGTGGCAGCGCGGTGGATGCCGCCATTGCCGCCAACGCCATGCTGGGGCTGGTCGAGCCCTATTCCAACGGCATCGGTGGTGACCTGTTCGCCATCATCTGGGATCCGCAATCGCGCGAACTGCTGGCCTACAATGGCAGCGGCCGCTCGCCGGCCGGTTTCGATCATGCCGCCATGCAGCAGCAGGTGGGTGAAGGCAAGCCCATTCCGACGTTTGGCGCTTTGGCGGTCACCGTACCGGGCGCGGTGGACGGCTGGTTTGCGCTGCACGAGCGCTTCGGCAAACTGCCCATGGCCGAAATCCTTGCTCCGGCGATTGCCTATGCGCGGCAGGGGGTGGCCATATCGGAAGTGGAAGCGGAATACTGGACCAGTTCACTGGCGGAATTCCCCGGCGAGGGACTGACGCTCGAGGATGTAACCGAACTGTTTCGCCTGTACAAGCCCGGCGGCAAAGCACCTCAGCATGGCGGGATTTTCAGCAATCCGGACCTGGCGAGCAGTTATGAACGCCTGGCCAATGAGGGCAGGGAGGTTTATTACCGGGGTGACATCGGCCGAAGCATCGTTGCTGCGGTGCAGGCAGCCGGCGGGCACCTGCAGGCCAGCGACCTGGCCAACCACCGCGGCGAGTGGGTCACACCGGTATCGGTGAATTACCGGGGCTATGACCTGTATGAAATTCCGCCCAATTCGCAGGGCATCGCCGCGCTGCAGATGCTCAATATCATGCAGCAATTTCCGCTGGCGGATTTTGGCCGGAACAGCGCTGATTACTGGCACGTGATGGCCGAGGCCAGCAAGCTGGCCTATGAAGACCGCGCGCGGTTTTATTCAGACCCCGCTTTTGGTGAAATTCCTCTGGACTGGCTGCTGTCCACAGACTATGCGAAAGAACGAGCGGCGCTCATCAACCTGCAACAGGCCGCGCCGCATTATCCGGCGGGTGAACCGCCGCAACACGGCGATACCACCTACCTGGCCGTGGCCGACAGTTCCGGCCTGATGGTTTCCTGGATCCAGAGCAACTTCTGGGAATTCGGCAGTGGCATCGTGGCCAAAGGCACGGGCTTTGCGCTGCAGAACCGCGGCAGCCAGTTCAACATGGACCCGCGGCATGCCAATGCCTATGCGGCCGGCAAGCGGCCCTTCCACACCATCATTCCGGCTTTCCTGATGAAAGATGGCGAGCCGCTGATGGCCTTTGGCGTGATGGGCGGCTTCCTGCAGCCGCAGGCACATGTGCAGATCGTCGCCAACCTGGTGGATTTCCACATGAATGTGCAGCAGGCCGGTGATGCAGCCCGCTTCGTGCACCAGAGCGGATCAACGCCCACCGGCGGAAAAATGACCGATGGCGGCACACTGCGCATCGAGGCCGGTGTGAGCGAAGCCATCATCGCGGAGCTGCGCAAACGCGGCCACACCGTGGTGCATGGGGAACGATCCTATCCGGGATCGTACGGGGGTTACCAGGCGGTGTTCCGCGACCCGGAAACCGGTGTGTACTGGGGCGGAACCGAGATGCGCTTTGACGGGGCATCGGCGGGTTATTGATTCCGGGATTATCTGGACACGTTCATGGCGACACATACGATGCACTCGACAGGCACGCACGAATCACCGCTACCCCGCCTGGGGTTTGATTACCTGCGGCGCCAGGTGGTGGGGGCCGATGCGCCCATCACCACTCCGTTCGGAGACCGGCTGATGGTCTATGCCGATTACACCGCCTCGGGCCGCTGCCTGGGGTTTGTCGAGCGGTACCTGCAGCATTTGCAGCGCATCTATGCCAACACGCACACCGAGGACGACATC
>CBFGWJ010000548.1:0-2024 GCA_965652335.1 uncultured Gammaproteobacteria bacterium
CGTCTTTAACAGGATTTGGGGGTGCCACTTTAAGGTATTCAAGGGCAGAAGGCATTTATTCCTTGCGGATTTTGATGCCGTTCCCGCTTTTTTTTTTGCATTTCACGCCAAACCGTGCCTCCTTTGGAAGCCCAATCACCCTGTTTGCCCTCCGGGTGAAAGGCTTACACTGTCACCGGTGGAGAATCAAAAAGGACGAAACCCAAAAAGGACAAAATATGAAGCAGTTCATCGCACAGTTCTCCCTGGTGGTTAAGGATTACGACGAAGCCATTGCATTTTATGTGGGCAAACTGGGTTTCAGCCTGGTAGAGGACCACTACATTCCTGAACAGGACAAGCGCTGGGTGGTGGTTGCGCCGACGGGTGGCCACGGTTGCAAATTGCTGCTCGCCAGGGCGTCTGATGCCAAACAGCAGGCGCGGATCGGCGACCAGACCGGGGGTCGGGTAGGCTTCTTCCTGTATACCGATGACTTCTGGCGTGACTATGAGGATTACCGGGAACGAGGCGTGGAGTTTACCGCCCCCCCGCGTGAGGAACCCTATGGAACTGTCGTGGTCTTCCGCGACCTGTACGGCAACTTGTGGGATTTGCTGCAGCCTGCATTATACCCAGCCTCGAAATGGGTTAAGTCGATGCCGGAATATCACCTTGCACATTTGAATATCGCTGCCATGAAGTACCCCATGGAATCAACCGGGATGGCGGATTTCACAGCCAACCTGGAGCGCATCAATCGCCTGGCCGACAACGCACCCGGGTTTGTCTGGCGGCTGCAGTCGGAGGAAGGCAATGCCACTGAGATCCGCCTGTTTGGTGAAAACACCCTGGTCAACCTGAGTGTCTGGCATGATCTCGAAACCCTGCGCAGTTACGTGTACGACACGGCGCATGCTTCCATCATGCGCCGGCGGCGGGAATGGTTTGACCGGATGGAAGGCGCTCACCTGGTGCTCTGGTGGGTCCCGGCCAGTCACCTGCCTGGCCTGGAAGAAGCCCGCAGCCGCCTCGATCTGCTGCGGGACCTGGGCCCCAGCCAGGATGCTTTCCATTTCAGCCGGCCTTTCAATCCACCGGGCTAGGGCCTGGAGTTGGCCGGGACGCGGCATTACCAGCGGCAAGTTTGTGGCAACCGGGGACCAAGCCCATGCAGTCGACCAACCAGCCCAATGTACCCCCAGACAGGCGCAATGAAAAAGCGGTACCTGTGAGCCTTCGTACCGCAGTGTTGTGGTGGCTGAAACTCGGCTTCATCAGTTTCGGTGGACCCGCCGGACAGATCAGCATCATGCACCAGGAACTGGTGGAAAAACGCCGCTGGATTTCCGAGCGGCGATTTCTGCACGCACTGAATTACACCATGGTGTTGCCGGGCCCGGAAGCCCAGCAACTGGCGACGTACATCGGTTGGTTGATGCACGGGCATTGGGGTGGAATCGTCGCCGGAGGGCTGTTCGTATTGCCGTCGTTGCTGATACTGGCGGGGCTGAGCTGGCTGTACCTGGCCTGGGGTGATGTCAGCTTCGTGGCCGCCCTGCTCTACGGGGTCAAGCCGGTGGTGACCGCCATCGTGGCCCATGCAGCCTGGCGGATAGGCAAAACAGCATTGCAAAGCGCCAGCCTGGCGTTGCTGGCACTGGCTTCCTTCCTGGCCATATTCCTGTTTGATGTGCCATTTCCGCTGATCGTGATCACTGCAGCGGTGGCCGGGTTCATCGGCTCGCGACTGGCGCCGGATCAATACAGGTTGGGAAGGTCGGGCCACCAGGCCGGGCGGGATTATGGTCCGGCGCTGATCGATGATGACAGCCCGCCGCCAAAACACGCGCAGTTTTCGCGCCGGCGGTTCAGCCTGCAACTGGCCAGCGGATTCCTGCTGTGGGCGTTGTTGATCAGCCTGCTGTTGTTCTGGTTTGGGCCCGATGGCGTGCTTAGCCAGATGGCCTGGTTTTTCAGCAAGGCTGCCATGCTGACATTTGGCGGCGCCTACGCGGTTCTGCCCTATGTGTACCAGGGCGGCG
>CBFGWJ010000549.1:0-2021 GCA_965652335.1 uncultured Gammaproteobacteria bacterium
GGCATTGCACTGCTGGTGGATTCGTTCTCGGCCCTGTTGCTGCTGGTGGTCAGTGGCGCGTCCAGCGCGGCGTTGCTGCTGGCGCGCAACAGCCTGGGACAGGATGTGGCCGAACACCGCCAGCACTATTTCTACACCGCCTGGCTGCTGGCCCTGGCCGGGCTGTCCGGCATCCTTGTGTCCGCCGATGCCTTCAATATCTTCGTGTTCATGGAAATCTCGGCGCTGGCCACCTACATCCTGATTGCCGCCAGCCGCCAGCGGCAGGGCCTCACCGCGGTATTCAAGTACCTGATCATGGGCACCATCGGCGCCACCTTCTACCTGATCGGCGTGGGCCTGATCTACATGATGACCGGCACGCTGAACCTGGCCGACATGCAGCAGCGCATCCACGAAGTGGAAGCCATAGGTCCGCTGCTGGTGGCCGGTGGCTTCATCACCGTGGGCCTGGCGCTGAAAGCCGCGGTGTTCCCGCTGCACACCTGGCTGCCGAATGCCTATGCCTGCGCGCCGCATGCGGTGACCGTGTTCATCGCCGCCTGCTCCACCAAGGTGTCGCTGTACGTGCTGCTGCGCATCGACTTCCTGGTTTTTCAGGGCAACCTGCCCGGCCACGTGGCCCAGTTCAGCGGGTTCATCCTGCCGCTGGCGGTGGTCGCCATCCTGGCAGCGTCTGCCCTGGCCATCATGCAGCGCGACCTCAAGCGGCTGCTGGCCTATTCCTCGGTGGCCCAGATCGGCATCATCCTGCTGGGCGTCGGCATGGTTTCGGTTTCCGGCCTCACCGCCGGTGTCGCCCACATGTTCAACCATGCGCTGGCCAAGGGCGCCCTGTTCGCGGCCGTAGCCTGCCTGGGCTACCGTTATCTTTCGCTGTCGCTGGACCAGCTTTCCGGCGCCGCGAAACGCATGCCCTGGACCATGGCGGCGCTGGTGCTGGCTGGCCTGAGCCTGATCGGCCTGCCGGGCACCGCCGGCTTTGTCAGCAAGTGGTATTTGGTGCTGGCGGCGCTGGAGCACGGCGCATCCGGAGCATGGCTGATCGCACCGGTGCTGGCCAGCTCGCTGATGGCGGTGGTGTACATCTGGAAGGTGGTGGAGCCGGCCTATTTTGGCAAGCCGGTCGAATCGTCTGGTTCGTCGACGGCTGTGCAGGAAGCGCCGCTGCCCATGCTGCTGACGCTGTGGCTGCTGGCGGCGCTGAACCTGTATTTCGGCCTGCAGCCGCACCTGACGCTGGAACTGGCAGGAAAAGCGGCCCTGAACCTGCTGGGCACCGGAACCTGACCCATGGTTGAAGAATGCATCCCACCTCGTTCTTAACTTCGGCAGCAGGACTGTGTTACGGCCCATGCTCAGTAATTTTCAC
Organism: uncultured Gammaproteobacteria bacterium; assembly: GCA_965652335.1. Lineage (GTDB taxonomy): Bacteria > Pseudomonadota > Gammaproteobacteria > Xanthomonadales > SZUA-36 > JAWXBM01. The sequence continues at coordinate 1,373 of CBFGWJ010000549.1, forward strand.
AACTTTCAGGAATATTCCCCGCATGAATCTTAGACCACATTCCCTGGCCGCCATGCTCATGGCGCTTGGTTGGGTGAAAACCGCTTCGGCTGACATAGTCCTTGTCGATGACTTCACGACCGCCTCAACCGGATCCAGTATTGTGCAGGGTAGCGGAATCCTGGGTGGTGAGCGGGATGTGGTGGCCAATGGCCAGGCCACATTCAGCGCGAGTGCAGGCACAGCGCAAATGACTTTGCCGTCGGGTACCAGCACCTTCGTATTACTGGATTACGATGGGTTGGACGGTTCGAACATTACGAGTTTCCTGCTGGGTGATCTTGATTTGGCCGATGGGGGCAGCAATGACGGTGTATTCATTGAGGTCACCGCCATCACCGGAACCGTAATGGCCACAGCCCGGATTGCCGAGAGCTTGGAGGTGTATTCTCAAGCCAGTATTCCGATCAGTGATACGGGGATGGCCTATATTCCCTTCTCGGCATTTTCAGATAACTGGGGAGATCCAGCTGACTTGCTCGCCAGCGCAAAACGCTTTTTTGTGCGGTTCAACCTTGATGTCGGCGAAGCCATCACCGTGAGTGAAATTCATATAGGTACTGTGGATTTATTCAAGGATGGCTTTGAGTAAGCGTTTTAGGCCTCGTAG
>CBFGWJ010000550.1:0-2019 GCA_965652335.1 uncultured Gammaproteobacteria bacterium
GACCGTGAGGATGACCTGAAAATCGGCGTCAAATCCACCGCCATCCTGTTTGGCCGCCATGACCTGGCCATCATCAGTTCATTGATGGTGCTGATGGTGGCCGCGCTGGTCGTCCTGGGGTGGTTTTACGCTTGGGCCTGGCCGTACTTTGCGGCGTTGGCCGCGGTTGCCCTGCTGTTTGCATGGCAACTTTATCTCGTTCGCGAGCGCGATCCTGCCGCCTGTTTTCGCGCCTTCCTGCACAACAACTGGGTGGGTTGTTGCATCTTCCTCGGGTTGTTCGGGCACTATTGGCTCGCGAACAGCCTCATGTAGTGTGGGGTCTTTGCCCACGTGCGGGTGTGGGCCCATCCTTCACGGCCCAGGCGCGGGAACGCGGGCAGCGACCCACACCGAAACCTGTGAAGCTCCGGCCTGTTTGAGAACCCTGGAGCATTCCTGCACCGTAGCGCCGGTGGTGAGCACATCGTCAATGATCGCAATATGTTGTCCCGCCAATGGCGCGCAGCTGAAAGCACCCCTGAGATTGCGCTGCCGGGACTTCCGGTCCAGGCCGGACTGGGCAGGCGTGGCGCGGGTACGGTGCAGCAGCCGGCGCTCCAGCGGTATTCCGCAGGCCTGGTGCAACTCCGTGGCCAGCAATTCGGCCTGGTTGAATCCCCGCTGGCAGCGCCGCAGGAAATGCAGCGGCACGGGAACCAGCAGGTCGGGCCAGGCGAGTGTCTCGTGGGGCGGTGCTGGTTGTGTTTGTACGGCCCGCACCAGTTCTTCGGCCAGTAACTGGCCGCAGGCCAGGTCCTTGTGGAACTTGAAGTTGCGCACCAGGTGATCCACCGGGTATTCGTAAACCAGTGCCGCGAGGGCGTGGTCCCAGGCCGGCGGCCGGCGCGAACATTCAGCACACAGCCCGGCGTTGCCGAAGCCCGCGGCCGAATTGCCGGGCAGGCTGCACTGGCGGCAACCGGCGTGGATTCGCGGTAGTTCCAGCGCACATGCGTCGCACACCCGCTGCTGGCCAGAGGCCTGGCCACAGAGCAGGCAACAGCCTGGCAGCAAATAATGCAGCAGGTTCTCCAGCAGTTGCTTCACCACAACCGGTGCCGGAATGTCCATGAAACGGCATCTCCTGTGGCAGCGGATCGCTGCTTTTACTCGGGGTCATGATTCTGCCGTGCCTTTGAACCCGCTCATGCAGGAATTTCCCGCGTCAACCTGTCGGAATTCTCCGCGATCCTTCAACAAGGCCATCTACAAAGCTTGGCCCGTGCCCCAACGCACGGCAGAATGCAGGGCATGCAAATGAACATTCACACCAAACGCGTGAACACCGGTTTCATGAGCAGCGGTGGCCGGGCATGAATTTCAAACATTCGGACCCGGAACCCGCAGCAACAGGCCAGAAATCCGCGGCCCGGCCCACAGCCGGGGCCACTTCGATCCAGCAGGCCGACCAGGCACGGCTGGAGAGCATTTATTCGCAGCAGGCAGTTCACTATGACCAGTTTGCGGCCCTCGAACGCGAAGTGGCCGACCGGCTGCTGGAGCGCGTGGAATTCCAGCGGCGTGAACCGGCCCGCATCATCGATCTTGGTTGCGGCACGGGCTACTGCGCTGCGGAGCTGAAGCGGCGCTACCGCAAGTCCGAAGTGGTAGCGGTGGATTTCGCCTGGCCCATGTGTCGCCTGGCCGCCAGACGAAGCTCGTTCCTGCGCCCGCTGCGCGTTGTGTGCGCCAATATCAGCAGCCTGCCGTTCGCGCATCGCAGCGCTGATCTGCTGGTAGCCAACCTGTCCCTGCAATGGTCTTCCAGCCTGCCTGAGCTGTTCAACGGCTTGCGACGCGTGCTGCGGCCCGGCGGCCTGCTGTTGTTCAGCATGCCGGTAACCGACTCATTGCTGGAACTGAGACAGGCAGGCTCGGCAGCTGGCCTGGACACCGGGCTGGCGGGTTTTCCTGACATGCACGATGTCGGTGACGCACTGCAGGCGTCCGGCTTCCGTGAACCGGTGATGGCTGCCG
>CBFGWJ010000551.1:0-2019 GCA_965652335.1 uncultured Gammaproteobacteria bacterium
CAACGACATGAGTGAACGACGATGAGCAATATCCAATCCCGCGACGTCAGCTACCAGGCCGGCGACCTGAAGATGCACGGCTACCTCACCTGGGATGCCAATATCAGTGGGCCTCGCCCCGGAATGCTGGTGGTGCACGAATTCTGGGGCCTGAACGACTATGCCCGGCGGCGGGCCACCATGCTGGCCGAGCTGGGTTACACCGCGTTGGCCATCGATCTGTATGGCAATGGAAAAAATGCCGCCGACAGCACCGAAGCCGGCCAGCTTATGAACCAGCTGCTGGCCGACCTGCCGGAATGCCGCGCCCGCTTCAACGCGGCGCTGGAGTTTCTCAAAGCCGATGAAACGGTGGACGCAACGCGCACCGGAGCCATCGGATACTGCATGGGTGGCGGCATTGTGCTGCACATGGCCCGTTACGGTCTCGACCTCGACGTGGTGGCTTCCTTCCATGGCTCATTGCCGCTGGCGGTGGCCGCCGAAGGCGAAGGCGCCAAAGTCACGGCGCGCATTGCGGCCTACAATGGCCAGGACGATGTATTTATCCCGGCTGATGCGATTGCTGCATTCAAGGCCGAGATGGAAAAAACCGGCGCGAATTACCATTTCATTCAGCTGCCCGGTGCCCTGCATGGCTTCAGTAACCCGGCTGCCACGGCAAAAGGTGAAAAGTTCAACATGCCGCTGCGCTACGATGCCCTGGCCGACCAATGTTCCTGGGCGCACATGCAGTTGCTGCTGAAAGACACATTCAAGAACTGATCCCCGTAACCAGGAAATATCATGAGCCAGGACAGCGAGTCCAAAGGTGAGGGAAAGGCCCTGGGCGTGGGAGGCATATTCTTTCGCAGCAAGGACCCCGCATCGCTGGGCGCCTGGTATGCGCGTTTTCTCGGTATCAGCATGGAATCCTGGGGCAGCACGCAGGGCGCCAGCTTTGCCCCGGCCGAAATGCCCGAGCATGCCTTCACCGTCTGGAGCATGTTCGAAAAGGACACTGAATATTTCGGCGACAAGAGCCAGGCCTTTATGTTCAACCTGGTGGTGGATGACCTGGACAAGGCCCTGCAGCGCGTGGCCCTGGGTGGGGCGAAAGTGCTGCCGGAACGGGAAGATCACGACTACGGCCGCTTTGGCTGGTTTGTTGATCCCGAGGGCCATCGCGTCGAGTTGTGGGAGCCTCCCGCGGAAATACCGGCTGCTGAAGATGATGACGACGAATCCTGAAGCCCGGCCAGTTCGGGGGTTTGCTTGAGCCATCCGGATGAACAGCGAATCGATGACCTGGAAAGCCGCCTGGCCTTCCTGGATGACACCGTCGAACAGCTCAACTCCGTGGTGGTGCGCCAGGCGCAGGAGATCAGCCTGCTGCAGCAGCAACTGGTTGAACTGGTCAACCGCATGGAAGATATGGACGGAGCGTCCCCCGAAAGCAGTGATGGCCAGCAATACGAAATTCCGCCGCATTACTGACAGCGCACGCCATCAATCCGGGTAGGGCAGCTCCAGCGCCGGCTCCTGCATGGCCGAGAGCTGTTCGCGCAACGACAACACCAGGCTTTCGCCGTAGCGGGGTTCGCCAAACCAGGGAAATGCCACCGGGAATGCGGGGTCTTCCCAACGCCTGGCCAGCCAGGCCGCATGGTGCAGCATGCGCAGCGTGCGCAGCGGCTCGATCAGCTGCAACTCCATGGTATTGAAGTGATGGAACTGCCGGTAGCCTTCCAGCACATCGGCCAGCTGGGCCTGCATCTCCCCTCGTCCACCCGATAACAGCATCCACAGGTCCTGTACCGCGGGTCCGGTCTGGCAATCATCCAGGTCGACAAAAAACGGACCATCGCGCCACAGCAGGTTGCCCGGGTGCAGGTCGCCGTGCAGGCGAATGCTGGCCACTTGACGGCAGCGGTCAAAAGCCGCACGAATGTGCAGCATCAGGTCAGCCGCCAGCGTGCTGAAGGCATCCTCGACATGCGCCGGCAGCCAGCCGCCCTGCAGCAGCGTGGCAATGGATTC
>CBFGWJ010000552.1:0-2018 GCA_965652335.1 uncultured Gammaproteobacteria bacterium
TGTCGAGGACAACTGGGAATCACCCACCCTCGGCGCCTGGGGGCTCGGCTGGGAGGTGTGGCTGAACGGCATGGAGGTGACGCAGTTCACCTATTTCCAGCAGGCTGGCGGGCTGGAGTGTCGCCCGGTACTGGGTGAAATCACCTACGGCACCGAGCGCCTCGCCATGTACCTGCAGGGCGTGGACAGCGTGTTTGACCTGGTCTGGACCGATGTGGGCGGCCGCACCGTTACCTACGGTGAAGTGTTCCTGCAGAACGAGATCGAACAGTCGCACTACAACTTCGAGCAGGCTGATGTGCCTTCGCTGTTCGGCTGGTTCGACAATTGCGAACGCGAGGCGCAGAAACTGGTTGAAGCGGACTTGCCGCTGCCCGCCTACGAGCAGGTGCTGAAGGCCTCGCATACCTTCAACCTGCTCGACGCCCGGCGCGCCATCTCGGTTACCGAGCGCCAGCGCTTCATCCTGCGGGTGCGCGACCTGGCCAAGCGCGTGGCGGAGACATATTACGCCCGGCGTGAGGCTCTCGGATTCCCGGGCCTGGCGCGGGAGCAGCAACCATGAGCCCCGCCAACCACGCCGACCTGCTGGTTGAAATCGGCTGCGAAGAGCTGCCGCCCAAAGCGCTGGACAGCCTGCGCAATGCCTTGTTTGAAGGGGTCTGCAAGGGCTTGCAGGAAGCTGGTCTCGATTTCGATGCCGGTCGCAGCACCTGTTGGTCGACACCGCGACGGCTGGCGCTTTACTTCGCTGGCGCAGCCGGCGCCCAGGCCGACCAGGATGTGGAGCGACGCGGTCCGGCGGTAGCGGCAGCCTATGATGCGGATGGAAAGCCCACACGGGCGCTGGAAGGATTCGCCCGTTCTGCCGGAGTGGAGATTTCCAGCCTGGAGACCCTCGAAACCGACAAGGGCGCCTGGCTGGTGGCGCGCCAGCATGTACCCGGCAAGCCGCTGGCCGAGCTGGTTTACCCGATTCTGGAACAGGCCCTGAAAGCGCTGCCGGTGCCGCGCCCCATGCGCTGGGCCGGCCACGACTTCAGTTTTGTGCGGCCGGTGCACTGGCTGGTGGTACTGCATGGCGATGCCGTGTTGCCAGGGCAGCTGTTCGGCCTGGAGGCCGACCGTTTCACGCGCGGCCACCGCATCCACTCACCCGGCCCTCACGCCATTGCGCAAGCGAATGATTACCTCGGTGTGCTGGAACAGGCCAAAGTGCTGGCAGACCCGGCGGTCAGAAAAGCCCGCATTGAACAACTGGCACGTGCCGCTGATCCGCAGGTGCAGATCGATGCCGCGCTGCTGGACGAGGTCAACAACCTGGTGGAATGGCCCGGCGCCATCCTGTGCAGCTTTGATGCCGAGTTCCTCGCGGTACCGCACCGTGCGCTGATTGCCAGCATGCAGGATCACCAGAAATTCTTTCCGGTGGCCGATGCAGACCACCCCGGCCGGATCAGCAACCGGTTCGTGGCCATGGCCAACCTGGAATCAGCCGACCCGGCCCAGGTGCGGGAGGGTTTTGAGCGGGTCATACGGCCGCGCCTGGCGGATGCGCGCTTTTTCCTGCAACAGGATCAAAAGCAGCCACTGGCGAACTATTCCCCGCTGCTCGAAAACGTGGTATTCCAAAAGAAGATTGGCACATTAGGCGACAAATCGAGGCGGATCATCGATTTTTCCCGGAAGATGGCCGCTGAGCTTGGAGTGCCCGCCGACCAGGCCGAACGTGCCGCGTTGCTGGCCAAATGCGACCTGATGACCCAGATGGTGGGTGAGTTTCCCGAACTGCAGGGCTATATGGGTCGGCAATATGCCCTCTATTCAACGGAAGAGCCCGCGGTGGCCGCGGCCATCGAGGAGCATTACCAGCCGCGCTTTGCGGGCGATGTCATTCCCGCCAGCCGGGCCGGGCAATTGCTGGGCCTGGCCGACCGGGCCGACACGCTGGTGGGCATTTTTGCCGCTGACCAGCGGCCTGGCGGCAATCGTGATCCCTTTGCGCTGCGGCGCCATGC
>CBFGWJ010000553.1:0-2014 GCA_965652335.1 uncultured Gammaproteobacteria bacterium
ACCATGCTTTCCCACAGCGAAACCCTGCAACGCGCCCATGATGCCTGCCGCACCCGGCAACACTGGTCGGCTTTCTTTGAAACACCCAGCACCAGATTGCACGGCGAGGAAGCGCCAAAGCTCGGCCAGCAGGCGTTTGAGCAGCAACTCGGCCGACCATTCGAGCTGGACCAACCGGGCGAAACCGGCCGCCTGGGCAAGGAAGTATCGCCCTACACCCAGCAGCCGCTGGGCATCGACTACCCCGCCATCGATGTGGATGTGATTTGCCAGGCAGCGCTCAAGGCCATGCGCCAATGGCAGAAAGTGGAACCGGACCAGCGCGCCCTGATCGGCGTGGAAATGCTGCGGGCGCTTGAGGCCCAGCTGTTTGAAAACGCGCACGCCACCATGCACACGGCCGGCCAGTCATTCATGATGGGCTTCGTCGGTAGCGGCGCCAATGCGCTGGACCGCGGCCTGGAAGCGCTGGTGTATGCCCACAAAGCCATGACCGACCTGCCGCAGACCGCGCTGTGGCAGAAGCCTTTTGGTTCGCACACTGTGGCGTTGGAAAAGCGCTATCACTTTGTCCCGCGAGGTATCGCGCTGGTGATCTGCTGCGCCAGCTTTCCGGCCTGGAACGCTTACCCGGCCATCATGGCCAACCTGGTCACCGGTAATCCTGTGGTTCTCAAGCCGCATCCGGGCGGCATCCTGCCGATGGCGATTTCCGTGCGCGCGCTGCGCGGCGTGCTGGACAAGCACGGCATGGATCCGAACCTGATCACCATGGCTGCCGATACCCGTGATGAACCCATTGCCGGCCAGTTCCTGCAGCGGGCTGATGTCGGCATCGTCGATTTCACCGGCAGCCAGCGATTCGGCTCCTGGCTGGAGCAGAACGTGCACAACAAGAAGGTGTACACCGAAACTTCTGGTGTGAACTCGGTAGTGATCGAATCCACCTCCGATCTCGATGGCATGGTGGACGCCATTGCCCACAGCCTGTGCCTGTTTTCGGCGCAGATGTGCACCTCGCCGCAGAACATCCACCTGCCGCGTGGCGGCATTGAATCCGACCAGGGCCATGTGAGCGCGGCGGAAGTGGCCGAGCGCATCCTGGCGCGGGTTGAAGAACGGGCATCCAGCCCGGCCAAAGCTGCGGCCATCTGCGGCGCGCTGCAATCTGATGCAACGCTGCACCTGCTGGATGATTTGACGCAAAAAGCCAGTTCGGTGGGCCGCGTGCTGCGCGCATCGGGCCCCTATGCGCATCCCGAATACCCCAACGCACGCACCGCCACGCCGTTGATTATCGCGGCCGACAGGCCGGATCACGAACTGCTGCAGGATGAACATTTCGGGCCCGCATCGTTCATCATCACGCACGATTCGGCCGAAGCGGCCCTGCGCAGCGCCGCCTCAACCGCGCTGAAGTGCGGCGCCATCGCCACGCACGTGTATTCTTCCAACCAGGACTTCCAGGACCAGGCGGAAGAGGCATTCGTGGCAGCGGGCGCTTCCACCACCTTCAACCTCAGCGGGCCGATGCCGCTGAACTACGCGGCAGCCTACAGCGACCTGCACGTGACGGGCCTGAACCCGGCGGGCAACGCCTGCCTCACTGATCTTGCGTTTGTGTGCGACCGGTTCCGCATTGTGCAGGTGAGGTGGCCTGAAGGCAGCCGCTGATGATGGGCGACGACCGTGACCGGTGATTGGGTGGCGGATGGGTCGGGGTAACCCCTGGTGTAGGAGCGGCCTCAGCCGCGACCGGGGTTGACTTCAATGTCGGGGGTAAACCCCCTCCTACAAAACAGGGAGTTGGCCGCTTAATCCAACCGCGTGCGCTTCAGGCGAATACCCGCCGCCTCGCGATCCCAGGTATCTTCCGTGATGCCCTCGTCGCGGATCTCGACCTTCTTCACTTTGTTGGTCGGGGTGCGCGGCAGCTCCGGCAGGATGCGGAAATAGCGCGGCACCATGAAGTGCGGCATGCGCGGCACCAGGTATTCCACCAGCGCCTTGAGGT
>CBFGWJ010000554.1:0-2009 GCA_965652335.1 uncultured Gammaproteobacteria bacterium
GTCCAGGATCAGAACCTGGGCATCGGGGGGAACCGTCAAGCGGACGGATTCCAGACAAACTTCGAGCTCCCGGATGGCGTTATGCACCGGTATTATTACCGTCGGCAATGAACGGGCGGAACTAGCCATTTTCTTCCAACTTGTCCGGAAGACCTGCTGCTGCCATTTGCCCCAGCCACTCGTGTTTCAATCGAACAAAGCCCAGTTCACGGCTGTTGCCCGTGACGCGAAAGCGCTTTTCACTGGTATCGCAAACCCGCAACCCCTCCGGATCCATGGCATGGCCGCGAATGCTGTAACTGCCGGGCAACAATGGCAGTTCACTGAATCTCAGCCGGTAGCGAAAGCGGTTGTCATCCAGCTTCTCGGCGGGAATGTGGTCAAAATCCGAAGACACACCATAAACCGCCGTTCCATCCGCCCGCACGATGCCGAACAGGGCAACAGGTGGCCGGCCATCCGGTGAGATGAGGGTAAGGCTGGTTTCCAGAGTGGCGCCCTGTTGCAGGTCCAGTTCCTGCGGCTCCACCATTCCATTGAGCCCAAAGTGTTCAATCCGGTAGATGCCACTGTTGCCTGACAATGCATCCCGCTGTTGCCTTTCCCGCTCACTTCGCGCCTCATGCCAGGCCAGGTAGGATTGCGTGACATCAAATACATCGCCCTGCATTCGCGTCCTGCCTTCATGCAGCCACAAGGCTCGCTGGCACAGTTTCTGCACCAGGAACATGCTGTGGGATACCAGAAGCAGGCTGTTCCCCCGGTCAAGGAATGATTCTATCCACTGGATGCACTTTTTCTGGAAAGACTCATCACCGACTGCCAGCACTTCATCGGTGATCAGCAACTCGGGATCAGAAGCCGCCACCACCGCGAAACCCAAACGCACCACCATTCCGGATGAGTAATGCTTGACGGGTTCGTGCACGTACTCGCCGATGTCCGCGAATGCCAGGATCTGGTCCATGCGCTGGTCGAGTTGCGCTGGCGTGAGCCCGAGCAGGGCAGCTTTCATGCGTACATTGTCCATTCCGGAAAAATCCGGCTGGAACCCGGCCCCCAGTTCCAGCAATGCCGCTACCCTCGGCCGAACCACCACCGAACCGCTGCTGGGGCTGATGACACCGGTCAATACCTTCAGCAAGGTGGACTTGCCGGCGCCGTTTTCACCGATAATGCCGTAAGACTCCCCGGGCAATACTTCAAAACTGACGTCTTTCAGCACCTGGGCCCCCTGCGAGGGCTCCTTGCCACGCAGCAGGGCGGAAAACGCCCGTAGTCTCTCCCAGGGATGATGAACCCGCGGATAGAACTTGCTGACGTTTGAAACCTGGACCAGCGGCTGCGTCACAGGAAATCCTCAAAGTGCCCGCGCAAGCGCCTGAACAGCAACAATCCTGTTACCAGGACCAGCGCGCTCAGCGCCGGAACCACCAGGTCAGCCAGGCCCACGGGTGAACTCCCGGTGAGCAGTGCCCCCCGCAACCTCGCAATGAACCATGCAACCGGATTCCAGCTGAAGACGAACGCCACTTTTTCCGGCAGCATGGACGTACTGTAGAGAATGGGTGTGGTGAAAAACCAGAAAGTCATCAGCGGCGGAAGGATCTGGGCCAGGTCGCGAATGAACACCTGCAGGGCGCTTGCAAACAAGGCCAGTCCAGCGGCGAAGATTGCCAGCAGCAGCAACAGGGGAATTACCAGCAGCAGGCCCAGCCAGTTCAGGTCCGTGCCAGTCAGTGACAGAACCAATAACACCACAAGGTATCCCACCATGTGCATGGAAAACGTGGCCGCAACCACTGACAGCGGCAACATCTCGGTGGGAAATGCAACCTTGCCGATCAATGCGGCATTGGAGGTAATCGCTGAACTGGCCTTCAGAATGGATTCGGAAAAAGTCGTCCACGGCCAGAATGCCACCGCCAGGTAGCCGATGAACCCGATACCCGCCGCATCCGGTACTCTCGCCTGGAAAATGGTTGAAAACACAAATGCGTAGACAGCCA
>CBFGWJ010000555.1:0-2005 GCA_965652335.1 uncultured Gammaproteobacteria bacterium
CAGTTTCATGTCAGGACTCCTAACCATAGTTATCAAAAAAACCCGCTGCAAAGAAAAAAGCGGGACCAACCGAATTATTCAGGCTGCGGCTTCATGCTCCGCGCAATCGATGCGCAGATGGCGTTCCGCCATCGCCGCGCCAACCAGGGCGCAGTAGTGCGGCGTGCTGCTTCCGGGTGAGCGGTTTTCACGAAAATGCCGGCAACTCACACAAGTGCGCTGCGGCGCAATCAGTTGCCGTAACTGCAATTGCCGGATCATTTTGATCACCAGGACCAGCAATACTTCCTGTTCGGCGTCGGACAGCCCGGCGATGATTGGCGCGAAAGGATTAGGCCATTCCTGCGCGACCTTGCTGCCCTTGCGGGTTGCCTTCAGGGCCACTGCGCGGTTGTCCGCGGCATCCGCAAACTTGCCCACCAGTGCTTTCTTCTCCAGTGCCGCAACAGCGTCGCTGGCCGTTGCTTTGCGAACCCCGGCATGATCCGCCGCGGCTGTGAGCCTCGCGCCCTGCATCCGTCCTGAAACAAAACGCAGTATGTCCGCCTGGGTGGGTGACAAACCTGCCGTTTGTGCGGTCTGCCAGTCCAATTGCCGGGCTACAGCCGCCAGTCTCGTCAGGCCATCGGCCACCCGGTGTTGCACGGGTTCTGTAATCTGGTCAAACTTCATAGGTAGGAATCCTACCTATACTTCTGCAAATGTCAATTCACCTGGTGAACAGCCGGTTGCCCGGACGCTTCCGCCGCTTTCCAGTCCCGGTCGCGCCGCAGGCCTTCCAGGCGTTGTCGGGCCACGTGCTGGAGGATCTGTTCCTGTTGCGTTTCGTCCAGCCCTTCTACGGACAGGAACTGGGTGTTGATTCCATCCAGCTGCAACCGGCCGTGGCCCTGGTTGCACACCACCTCCAGCACGCCGCGCTGGTCGCCGCGGATATGGTAGGCGCACTCGAGCGCGGAAGAGGCGCCTGAAGGGCCGGGCAAGGCTGCATCGCCAGCGGCAAACATCACCGATTGCTGCGGCCGCAGTTGCGTTGCGCCGCTAAGCCAGAGTTGCATGGTGGGCACCAGGTCAGCCTGCGAGTGCACGCTGCCATCGCGGCTGTTGGGCTTGAATTCACGGCCCAGTACAAATGCCGGCACGCGCGAATCCGCGGCGTGGCCGAACAACTCCAGTTCGTGCGCCGGCATGGGGGTCATCGAGCGGTGATCACTGGCCACCACCAGTATGCCGTGTTCGAAATAACCCGCGGAATCCAATGCGCGCAGGAATTCGCCAAAGGCGCGGTCGGCGAACTTCATCGCCCGTTCCAGGGAAAGCTCGCCCGATTCGGGGTCCCGGAACGGCTGGTGCGTGGTAACCGTTTCCAGAACCAGCAGATAGGGTTCCGTGGCGGACTCCTGCCACTGCAGGGCGCGTTGGTACAGGGCCTGGTCGGTGGCCGAACTGAAGGCATAGCGCGGCAGTTCGGCGTAGAACGGATGCTCATTGCCTTCCACTTCGGCAAAGCCTGTATGGCGCATCCATTCGCCCTTGCGGTACAGCGTGAGCGGGCCCGATGTCAGGAAAGCCGTGTGATATCCAGCTTCGTTGAATACCTGCGGCAGGGTGGGCTGCACCAGCCAGGCGGAACTGAACGGCGGCGCTTCAAACCAGTGCAGGAACGGTGACCATACCGGCAGGCCCGCGAGTATGCCCACCAGGCCGTTGACGGTGGCAAAGCCGATGCTGTGAAAGTTGTCGAAGCGCAGGCCGCGCCTGGCAGCGGCATCGATTTCCGGGGTCCACTCCTCATAGCCGCCGCAGGACTCGCTGTGCCAGGCGGACCACGACTCGATGATCACCAGGATTACGGGGCGTTGCTGCGCGGCCGCTCCCGACGGAGCCACGTTCACGGCCCGCTTTGGTTCAGGTTCGGCCAGGATACGGGCGGCCTTGGCTTCGGGGTACCGGTTGCGTTCGGTGGTCTGCAGGTTGGCGGCGAATACATTGGTGATGATCCAGC
>CBFGWJ010000556.1:0-2004 GCA_965652335.1 uncultured Gammaproteobacteria bacterium
GGAAGGTTCAGTAACCATCATCGACATCAAGAAGGGCCTGGCCAAAGCCAGCGTGAAAACTGCCGGGTTCTCGGCCTTCAACTCGGGCGCGCCCGCGGGCGTGCGTATCTCCGGCCCCGGCGCCAGCGTGGCCCAGGATCTGGAGCCCGAATACATCGCTGTTTCCGATGACTCAAAGACCGCCTGGGTAACCCTGCAGGAGAACAACGCCCTGGCCATCATCGACATCAGGAAGGGCAAGGTGAAGGACCTGGCGCCGCTGGGCAGCAAGGATCATTCCATCGAGGGCCGGGGCCTGGATGCCAGCAACAGCGATGGCGACATCAATATCCAGACCTGGCCGGTGCTGGGCACCTTCATGCCGGATGCCATTGCCAGCTTCAAGCACAAGGGCAAGACCTGGCTGGTCACTGCCAATGAAGGTGACGGGCGCGAGTACATCTACGAAGCCGCCTCCGAAGCGGCCTGCGAATCCGCCGGCCACGAATGGGATGACGGCCACTGCATTGCCTGGCTGGATGAAGCGCGCATACGGGATCTCGATCTTGATCCGGCAGTCTTCCCGAATGCCTCCGACCTGCAAAAAAATGGGGCCATTGGCCGGCTCAAAGTGCTGGCCACGGAAGGCTGGGATGACGGCGATGATGACTACGAAAGCCTGCATGCCTACGGCGCGCGTTCCATCACAATCTGGAACGACAAAGGTGAAATGGTGGCCGATACTGGTGACGCCATCGAAGTCGCGACCGCACTCGCCCTGCCAGATTATTTCAACAGCACCAATGACGACAATGACAGCTTCGATGACCGCAGTGATGACAAGGGCCCCGAGCCCGAAGGCGTGGTGGTGGGCAAGGTCCATGGCCGGCAGTTTGCCTTCGTGGGCCTGGAGCGCATTGGCGGAGTGATGATCTTTGATGTCACCAACCCGGCCGAGCCGCGTTACGTGAGCTACACCAACAACCGCGATTTCCTGGTGGATGCCGAGGACGCGAACGCCGGCGATCTTGGCCCGGAAGGCCTGGTATTCATCGATGGCCGCGATTCACCCAACCGCAAGCCCCTGCTGGTGGTGGGTAACGAAGTCAGCGGCACCACCACGATTTACCAGGTGCAAAAAGAGTGAGACTGTCACTGTAGGAGCGGGCCTTGTCCCCGACCAGAGAAAGGTCGGGGGCAAGGCCCCCTCCTACAGGCAAACTAGCTCAACACCAGTACATTCGCCAGATACAGGAACAGGCCCATACTCACCACGTCGGTAGCCGTGGTGAGAAAAATGCTGGAAGCCATGGCCGGGTCTGCGCCCAGGCGCTTCAGGGTCAGCGGTATCAGGATACCGGAGATGCCGCTGGCCAGGCAGGAACCGGTCATGGCCAGGAATACCACGAAGCCAAGCAGCATGGGCTCAGAAGCGTCGGCATGGTCCGCATACAGGTACATGGCGATACCTGCCACGATGCCAACCACAATGCCGTTGGTCAGTCCCAGCAGGGTTTCCTTGGTAAGCACCCGCCTGACTGAACCAGGCTTTAATTCATGTAGCGTAATGGCCCGAATGGAAACAGCCAGCGCCTGGCAGCCGGTGTTGCCCGACTGGCCAGCCAGCACGGGCAGGAAGGCTGCCAGCACCACTACCTGCGCAATGGTGTCTTCAAACATGCTGACGACGAACGCCGCGATAAATGCGGTGATGAGGTTCACCTGCAACCAGGGATGGCGCATGCGGAACGCGGCTATCCAGCCGGTATCGGCATGCTCTTCCTTGTCGACACCCACCATGCTGCCGTACTGGGCGCTGAGTTCAAAATTCTGGTGCTCGAACAGCATGAATCCCTGTACCAGTCCCAGCAGGTGGCCGTCGGCATCACATACCGGATAGAGCGGGTAGTGACGGTAAACCACCTCTTTCATGGCTTCCCCCACCTCTTCATCCGGGCGCAACCAGAAGGGCTCCCGCAACATCACATCCTGCAGCTGGTCGGAAGGCTCCGCCAGCAACAGGTC
>CBFGWJ010000557.1:0-2000 GCA_965652335.1 uncultured Gammaproteobacteria bacterium
GAAGCGGTTGAAGCGCTGGAAGACATGCGCCAGATCGCCCGGGCCAGCTATCCGAAAGTAGTGATGTCCGATGAGGACCGCGAGCAGGTCATGGACTTTGCCTCCGGCGATGATGACCCGGAGGAGCCGGGCGAGGAAAGCGATGAAAATGCTTTCATGGAAATCGTCGAATACGTTCGGGTGGTCACGCTGATGTTGTGCGAGGAAATGCGTGGTCCCGGCGCGGAAGACCGCATCCATTGAAACTCCCAACGGCACTGCGCCAACCCGGCGCTTTGCAGCAGACCCCTGGCAGCAGAAAACAGAGCAGAGACTTTGAATGATCAAACAGGCTGAATTTGCCCGGCGCCGTACCCAGTTGATGCGCATGGCAGGAGAGGATTCCATCATCATCCTGTGCGCGGCGCCGGAGAAAACCCGCAACAGTGATGTGCATTACCCCTATCGCCAGAACAGCGACTTCCTGTACCTCACCGGCTTCAAGGAGCCTGACGCCGTGCTGTGCCTGGTGCCGGGGGGGGAGGCGCCGCAAGCGATCCTGTTCTGCCGCGAGCGCGATCCGGAACGCGAAATGTGGGATGGTCCGATGACTGGCCTCAAGGGCGCCGTGAAGCAGTTCGGCATGGATGACGCTTTCGACATCGGGGAGCTGGACAAGCGATTGCCAAGGCTGCTGCAGGATCGCGACCGCATCTACTACGATCTCGGAAAATCGCCGCAATTCGACCAGCGCCTGATCGGCTGGCTCAACGATTTCAGGGATAAACCGCGCAAGACTTTCCATGCGCCCGAGGAAATCCACGCGCTGGACCAGATGCTGCATGACCTGCGACTGTACAAGAGCCGTGACGAAATCGCCGCCATGAAGCGCTCCGCCGCGGTGGCGGTGGAAGCGCATGAGCGGGCCATGACGGTTTGCAGGCCCGGCATGAATGAGGCGGAAATCCATGCCGAGCTCAACTGGGTGTTCACGCGCAACCAGTGCCAGCCGTCCTACAACCCGATCGTTGGCGGTGGAAAGAATGCCTGCGTGCTCCACTACATAGCCAACTGCGATACGCTGAACGACGGCGACCTGCTGCTGATCGATGCCGGCGCCGAGTATGACGGTTATGCTTCCGACATCACTCGTACGTTTCCGGTCAATGGAAAATTCTCGCCGGAACAGAAAGACCTCTACGAAGTGGTGCTGGCAGCGCAACTGGCCGCCATCCAGAAAGCCCGTGCCGGCAACCATTGGCAGGACGTGCACAACGAAGCGGTACGCGTGGCCACCCAGGGAATGATCGACCTCGGCATCCTGCGCTCGAGCCTTGAAGAGGAACTGGAGCAGGAGGGTTACAAACATTTCTACGTGCACAACACCGGCCACTGGCTGGGTCTCGATGTGCACGATGTGGGTGATTACACCGTCGATGGAGAATCGCGGCTGCTGGAGCCGGGAATGGTGATGACGGTGGAGCCGGGCATTTACATTCCGCCCAACGACACCACGGTGCGCAAGGCCTTTCGCGGCATCGGCATCCGCATCGAGGACAATGTCGCGGTCACCAAAGGCGAGCCGCAGGTGCTGACGGCCGGCCTGGCCAAGACCACGGCCGATATCGAAGCGCTGATGGCCGGTTGAAGCCGACCCTCGAAATGCAACTGGCATGAGCGTCACTGCGCAGGAATTTGATGTGGCCATCATCGGCGGCGGCCTGGTTGGCGCCAGCCTGGCCTGCGCGTTGGCGCCCCTGGGCCTGAAATTGTGCCTGCTGGAAGCCGTGACGCCCAGCGCTTCAAGCCAACCCAGTTACGATGACCGCACGCTGGCGCTGAGCGCCAGTTCCTGTCGCATTCTGCAGGGGCTGGGCCTGTGGGCCGGATTGGAGTCTCACGCCACCGCGATCCGCAGCATCCACGTCCGCGAATTGAACCGGCCCGGCAGCGTGTTGCTGGATTCGGCCGAGCTTGGGCTGGAGAGCTTCGGCCACGTGGTGGAGGCGCGCGAGTTCGGC
>CBFGWJ010000558.1:0-1997 GCA_965652335.1 uncultured Gammaproteobacteria bacterium
AGGCGTGGTCCAGGCCATAACGGAACCATTGCCGGCATAGCTCGCCGACCCCGGCCCGGAACACATGCTGCACCGTGGCCCGCTCATCAAAAAAAATCAGCCACCGGGTGGCGGCAACCTTGAGCGTCAGGTCAGCATCCTCGCGCGTGCCGCAGGCGTTGTCAAAACCCCCAACCTCTTCGAGCACCTCTCGGCGCAGCGCGATGTTGGCGCCGGCGAAAACCGGCTGGATGACGGCGCTGCTCAATTTGGGCACGTAGCCGTTGTTGAATCCGCCGGTGACCAGGAAGTCCCGGGTAATCATGCCGCACCACTTTCACTGAGGAGGTGGTTGGCGGCAGCAAAACGTTCGGCCCAGGTTGTTCCATCCCGCTGCGGCGTGACCTTTCCCGCCACCATGCCGATATTCGGGTCGCGCAGGAAACTCAGCTCGATGAAATGCAGCCAGTTCTCATCCGGAATACAGTCGTCGTCGGTGAACGCGAGCACATCGCTGCTGGCGTGTCTGATTCCGGTGTTGCGGGCCTGCCCCGCCCCTGGAGTCGATTCAAACAGGTAGCGTATGGGCAGTAAACCGGAAAACTGGCCGACCACCTGGCAGGTATGGTCGCTGGAGCCGTTGTCCACCACAATGACCTCATCGGGCATCCGCGTCTGGCGCGACAGCGCTTCAAGGGCATTGTGCAGCAGGTCAGCGCGATTGCGCGTCGGGATGATGACTCCCACCGTCAGTTCATTCATGAAGGGATTCATCCCTCATCGTAATCGTCCTCCATCAATGTGCGAATCAGCGCGATCCCAGGTTGTGTGAACCGCTCACTACGCGATGGGCGGCCATCGAGGTCCGCGGGATAATTATCATGCAAGGCTGCCAGCCACTCACAGCCGGCCTGCTCCTGCCACAGGCGGCAGGTCTGGGCGCTGGTCAGGGGGAACCGGTCCTGGCTCATGATACTGACAGCCTGTAGGGCTTGCCAGACCAGTTCCTGCAAGGCCAGCGGCGTGAGTCGTGACAGCGGCATGCCAGAGATGGTATTCCGCATGTCACGCCATTTCGCGAGTGCGATGGCCCGCAGGTCGCAAACCGGGGGCCTCAGCCCGATTGGGATTCCGTGCAACACGCATTCGGGCGAAGCCAGGTACAGGAATGTGGCGGGTTTGGTCGATGGTGTCGCCACCGACCGGGACAGGTCCTGCAAATCAATGCACAGCGAAATGTCCTGGTTCAGCAGGTTCAGGTCGATGCGGTTACGCAAGCCCGAGCACTCAGCCTTGTCTACGATGGTCCGGACATTCTCAAGTTCCAGGGCCTGCTTCTGAACGATATACAGGCTGAGCTCCCGTTCGGTAACCGGCAGGACATAAGCCGGGGCGATGAGCACACTGTCGATGTGATCCGCATGGGTGTGCAGCAACCAGTTCGTGAAGTGAACCAACATGCCACGGACCCCGGGCCCCATCGCCAGACCCAGTTCATGCAGCTGAATTCGGGGTGATGGCCGCCCTGGCTGACCAAGGTGTGACAGCGATTGCGCGCAATGACGGCCAATTTCAACCAATGACACAACGCCGGTGCGGTAAAGGCTTTCGGGATCGCTGCTGGCGGGTTCAGAAAGGCCATCAGGCCCAGTTCCACCCGGAATTTCCTCCTGGAGCTGGCGGCTCAGCTTGGCGTACAGATAGTCCCGGTCACCCCGGTTTATCGGCGGCATGTGGATCAGACGGTGCGTCAGGATGTTCCAGAGGAATTCATAGCGCCCGATCAGGGCCTCGGCGGCACTGCGTTCGGGCTCCGCCAAATGGTACGACGCAGTCAGCGGCGTGCCGTAGAGCAGCTGCGCCGGCACCGGCGCATGGATCATGCGGTACGCGAGATGAATATCCTGGCGAAGCAGCTCATCCATATCGCTGCAGTCAAAAACGCCCACTTCATCGGCCGGTATGATCGCGAACACGGCGCGCAGCATTCTGCAGCGCCGTCGAACGGCTTGCTGGCC
>CBFGWJ010000559.1:0-1994 GCA_965652335.1 uncultured Gammaproteobacteria bacterium
TGTCTAACCGGATTCCCGGTTTTTTCAGTTTTTCATGGATTTAGCCGGGTATTAACACGCTCGGGCGCCGGCACTACACCCCGCTCACCCGCCCAGCCAGTCCTTAGCGCGGTAATTGCCGGCGGGTTGCCCGGCCAACCACACAGCGGCTGACAGGGCGCCACGGGCGAACACTGATCGATCCTTAGCCGCATGCGCCAGGGTGATTTCCTCGCCTTCCCAGCTGAAGGTGATGCTGTGTTCGCCGATGACTTCCCCGATCCGCTGCGAGGAATAACCGGGGTCGCGCTCGGGCCGCCCTGCACGCACGGCTTCGCCCAGGTACAGCGCGGTGCCCGAAGGCGCGTCCTTCTTGTGCCGGTGGTGCACATCGTCGATGTGTACGCGCGTATCGGCCGGCAGCGCGGCACTGGCCTGGCGCGCCAGCTTCGCCAGCAGGTTGATGCCCAGGCTGAGGTTGGGTGACCACAACACCGCCACGTTCCTTGCGGCCTGCTCCAGCGCTTCAAACTGCTCGTCCTGCAAACCGGTCACGTCACTGAGCAACGCGACCTTGTTTTGGGCACACCAGGCAGCGGCCTCCGCGGTGCCATTGGGCAAAGTGAAGTCCACCAGCAGGTCCGGCCGGTGCGGCAGTTCGTGCAACTGCGTGCAAAAAGCGGACTGGCCGATCCAGTTGGGCGCATTGCGGGAAACTACCGCGGCCAGGGCCAAATCCGCTGAATGCTGTACCTGTTCCGCAAACGCCTGGGCCATGCGGCCGGCACCAAACAGCGCGACCTTGATCACAGGGCCAGGCTCATGTTCGTCCCCGGCGGCGGTTTCAGCGGCGGATTCAGCGATGGGCTTGGGGTCGGCATCACGAAGTCATGCGCTCGAAGAATTCCTTCACGTTGCTGAGCCATGATTCAGTGCGCGGGTTGTTCTGGTCATCGCCATCTCCTCCGGCAGCGGCAAACTCCTGCAGCAGTTCTTTCTGTTTCCGGCTGAGTTTTACCGGCGTTTCCACGGTAACCCGGCACATGAGGTCGCCCTGCGAGCGGCTGCGTACCGATTTCACGCCCTTGCCCTTGAGCCGGAACACGCGGCCGGTTTGCGTTTCCGCGGGAATCTTCAGCTTCACCTGGCCATCCAGCGTGGGGATTTCCAGTTCCCCACCAAGAGCAGCAGTGGTGAACGGAATGGGGACTTCACAGTACAGCTCATCGCCATCGCGTTCGAAAATACGGTGCGGCGCCACGCGGATTTCCACGTACAGGTCGCCATGCCCGGCACCGTTTCTTCCGGCCTCGCCTTCGCCCGACAGGCGGATGCGGTCGCCGGTATCCACACCGGCCGGAATCTTGACCGACAGCGTGCGCGTTTCACGTACCCGACCCTGGCCATTACAGGTGTTGCAGGGGTTGCTGATGCGCTCGCCGGCGCCATGGCAGGTGGGACAGGACTGCTGCACCGAAAAGATACCCTGCTGCATGCGCACCTGGCCGATACCGCCGCAGGTGGTACACGTTTCCTTTTTGCCATCCTTGGCGCCGGAGCCGTGGCAGGTTTTACATTCCCCGAGGGTGGGCACACGGATGTCGCGGGAAATGCCACGCACCGCTTCTTCCAGTTCCAGGTCGAGGGTGAAGCGCAAATCTGCGCCCCGCGCACGAGCCTGCTGGCCGCGACGTCCGCCACCGAAAATATCGCCAAAGATGTCGCCGAAAATATCGCCGACATCGCCGTGGAAACCGCCCGGGCCACCGGGACCGTTCTGCACACCGGCGTGGCCGAAGCGATCATAGGCCGCCCGCTTGTCCGGATTGCTCAGGACTTCGTAGGCCTCCTTGGCTTCCTTGAACTTTTCCTGGGCGTCTTCATCCGGGTTGCGGTCCGGGTGGTATTTCATGGCCAGCCGGCGGAAAGTCTTTTTCAACTCCGCTTCGCTGACATCCTTTTTGACGCCCAGTACTTCGTAGTAATCGCGTTTTGCCATGCCGGGTAATCCTTTT
>CBFGWJ010000560.1:0-1986 GCA_965652335.1 uncultured Gammaproteobacteria bacterium
ATTGACTGCGATCGCCAGGTCTTCGGAGGCAACGTAGCGGTCGGTGCCGGTGAATCTGGTGGTGGAGTTTGAGTTCTTGGACACAGCTATACTCTTGATAAATCGACAGGAATGATGGGGCTAAGCAGTCTAGTGTAACGGAATCGACCGCTGTACCGCCAAGCACAATATTGAATGGAGTTTATGAGATGAGAAACCTATTTGCATTCCTCCTCCTGGCCGGCATGCTCCTGCTGCCACAGGGCCTTTGGGCTGAAGAGCTGGTCAAGGAGTTCAAAGGCAGCCGCAGCACAACCACGCTGGAATTCGAGGTGCAGGCGCCGTGGATCATGGACTGGCGCGTCACCGGTGACCCCAGCGAAGTGACGGCAGTGGATGTGTCGCTGTTCAATGCCGCCACCGGTGTGCACGAGGGCGTGGTATTGCGCCAGAAAACTCCGGGCAATGGGGTGCGCATGTTCGACCAGTCGGGCCGTTACTACTTCCGCATCGATTCCACCCTGCTGGAGTGGACGCTGAAGGTGATACAGCTCACCCGGGAAGAGGCAAAAGCGTATACACCCAAATCGAATCACCTGCTGGATCAATAGCCCAGGGTCTGTTTATACCACCTGAATGATCGCTGCCGACTTCACAAGTCCGGTCGCGAGCGTGGCTCGCTCCTACAGAATCTGGCACTCACCCCTAAAGGAGGCAGCCATGCTGCCGACATTCCAGGATTAGGTCGTGAGTATGGTTCGCTCCTGCATGTGGGAGGCAGCCGTGCTGCCGACACTCCACGCCACCGGCCATCGGTAACCTTCCTTGCAATTGCGTGCCATCGGTTCATACTGGACTGGCTTGGCAAAACCGGTGCAGAGGGAGGAAGAGACGACGCACTCAGCTCAACCAGCGTTTAATCCGGTGCGCGGTCAGCCGTGTTTTTGCGGCAGTGGGGAGTTGTTTCGTGATTGTTGCGGCAGTTTCGATGAAGATCGCAGGCCTCCTTTTGGAATTCACCTGATCAAAAATCACCTCGACCCGCCAACCTGCCAGCGCTGGGTCAGTTACCTCGAAAAGCAACCGCGCCATCGCCTGATGGTGGTGGATACGAAAAATTCCACGCCGGACCATCTGGTGAAAATACCCGATGATCGTCGCATCACCCAGGAAGTGGAAAGCAACCGGTTGCAGCCGCACATCGTGACATTGTTCCGGCACCTGTTCGGCACGGTGGTGCGCAAAGCCTGCAAGCAGCGGGTCGCCTGGTTTGAGATGCCCATGGTGCTGCGTTACGAAAAAGGCGGGCAATACCAGATGCACGCCGACAGCGACTACTACGATGCCGACCACGACCAGTGGTTCAAATGCATGGACCGCGATGTGAGTGTGCTGCTTTACCTCAATTCGGATTTTACCGGCGGCGCGCTGCGCTTCATCCACTTCAATTACGTGCACCAGCCCAAGGCCGGCGACCTGATTTTCTTCCCTTCCGACCACCGCTACATGCACGAGGCGCAGGAAGTGCGATCAGGCGTGCGCTATGCCATCAGTTCGTGGGCCGCTTTCCGCAACCAGCCCCGGGTGATGGACCATCCACCGCATAACCACATCCGCATGCCGGTGATGTAGGAGGGGCTTCAGCCCCGACATCGGTTTTCGGTCGGGGCTGAAGCCCCTCCTACAGCCCCTCCTACTGCCCCTCCTACAAAGCTTCCTACGAGATTTTGCCGCCGGAAATCTGCATCAGCCGCAGGAACTCGCGGCGGGTTTTCGGCCCGTAGGTGGCGAAATGCGGATTGGCGCGGTTGCGGTATTCCTCGCGTTGCAAAGCCACGGCATCGCGGGTAGCGCTGCGCACTACCTCCTCCACGCTGATCCGGTAAGGCACGATGGCATTCAGGCCGAACACCTTGGCGCGCAATTCCGGCGTGATTTCCGGGTAACCGTGTGCTTCACGCAATTCAGCCGGAATCTGGAATGCGCGGAAGGCCTGGATCTGGTCCT
>CBFGWJ010000561.1:0-1977 GCA_965652335.1 uncultured Gammaproteobacteria bacterium
AAGCGTGTCGCAATCTGCAACGGCCCGAGGTGGACGACCGCCGAGAATCAGGCCGGAAGAGATTCTGGATGTCGTGGCCACGCGCATCGACGAAGCGTGGACCATGGCCGGTATCGCCCGGGAACTCGGGGTCTCTGAGGCCGCGATCTATTACTACTACCCAACCAAGGCGGACCTGCTGGTCGCGCTGGGGCAGCGCCTGTTCTCCAGGCTTGAGCTGCCGCGTGCGCACGGAAACTGGCAAACCTGGCTGGCTGAGACCGGCCTTCGCCTTTACGACTTCTTCGTTGAAAGCCCCCTGATGAGCAATGCCAGCATCGACCTGCTCGGTGACACGACTGGCGAGGTATTCCCAACCGAGTCGCTGCTGGCGGACCTGGTCGATGCGGGATTCGGCCTGAACGAAGCGGACACCGTCATCACCACCGTTGTCGTGCTCGCCAGTGGACACGCTAGCATGGCTGTCTTCCTTGCCGGGCCCAGGGGCAGCCAGTTGAAGGAGAAGGTTATGCAACGCGCAGCCTCGACGCCGGATACCCTGACCTCGCGCACCCAGCTCGCACCACAGGCCTGGGATATCCGCCAGCGCTTTATCGCATCCCTCGCTGGTGCCATAAACGGATTCGCCAGCCTGCGCGAGTGAGTGGATTGCGCCGCAGGTCCCGCTGGCTGAGTGTCAATCCAGGAACAGGTCCTTCATCAGCGGCTTGCCGGGGCTGACGCTGTAGGCGTCGAAGTTTTTCATCCCTTCGGCACGCAATACGTTTTCATCCAGGAAGAAATTGCCGGTGCACTCGCGGCTCGGGCGGCACAGGATGGCGTGAGCGGCATCGGCCATGATCTCCGGTGTGCGGCAGTTTTCGGGGTTCACCGCATCGCCGAGCTGGTTCAGGGCCGCCGTGGCAATCACGGTGCGCGGCCACAGGGTGTTGAAGGCCACGCCACGCTTGCGGAATTCCTCGGCCTGGCCCAGCACGCACATGCTCATGCCGTATTTCGACATGGTGTAGGCCACGTGTGGCGCGAACCATTCGGGGTTCAGGTTCAGCGGTGGTGACAGGTTCAGCACATGCGGGTTGGCGGCTTTAAGCAGATGTGGAATGGCGGCCCGCGTGGTGGTGTAGGCGCCGCGCACATTGGCCTGGAACATCAGGTCGAAGCGGCGCATGGGCAGGTCTTCGGTGTTCATCAGCTGGATGGCGCTGGCATTGTTGACCAGGATGTCGATGCCGCCGAAGTGCGCCACCGCCTGTTCGATGGCGGCATCCACCTGGTCGTCTTCACGCACGTCCATGCGTACCGCCAGGCCTTTGCCGCCGGCGGCTTCAATTTCCTCTACCGCGCTGTGGATGGTGCCGGGCAGCTTGGGATGCGGCTTGTCGGTTTTCGAGGCCACCACGATATTGGCGCCATCGCGCGCCGCCCGCAGCGCAATCGCCTTGCCGATACCGCGCGAGGCACCGGTGATGAACAGGGTTCTGTTTTGCAGGTTTTTGTCGGCCAGCCCCGTTTTTTGTCCAGTCCCCGGCTTTTTTCCAGTCATGCTGCGATCCTTGAAAGTTTGAGTGCCATCAATCGAATTGTTATTTCGGAAATTGCCGTGGCAGCGGCAGGCTGGCCGCAGCGGTTCCCGATGGTTTCACATACTAACCGAGAGTGACAAAGCGGCAAACCACTCGTCACAACAGGGCCAGTGTGAGGGCTGGGTCACCGCTTCAGCCGGCCCGGGCACGGGGTGTAATGGCCACTCAGCTGGCTGGCGCTGGCCCGGCCGGAGCGGGCTCACTCACCAGCCGCATGATTTCGGCGCCCAGCTGCAGGTCCGGGATGTGTCCGAAAATTTGCCTGCGGAGCTGCCCCTGCCGGTCGATGAGCAGAACGGTCGGCGTACCCTGCATACGGTAACGGGCCATCGTTCGGGGTATTGGCCCACCGTCCGAACCCGCCGCATCGATGCCCACCGGGCAGCGGACGCGA
>CBFGWJ010000562.1:0-1974 GCA_965652335.1 uncultured Gammaproteobacteria bacterium
TTCATCACGGCGATTTCTTCAGCCGAGCGCACGCGGTGCAACCAGGGTTGCTTCAGCAGGCCCAAACCATGTTCAGCGGAAATGCTGCCTCCCAGGGCTTCGGTGAGGGCGTAGGTCTGCTCACTGATTTCATGGGTACGCTGCTCGAACTGGTCACGCGGCAAACCCTCCGGTGCAATCAGGTTCATGTGCAGGTTGCCATCGCCGATGTGGCCGTACCACACCACCTCGAAGTCCGGGCAGATCCGCGCCACCAGTTGGTCCATGCGGCTGAGGAATTCAGGCACTTTTGACACGCGCACGGACAAGTCATTCTTGTAGGGCCGGTAGCGGGTGATGGCTTCGGAAATGCCTTCCCGGTAACGCCACAGGTCGGCGTTCTGCTTGTCGTTCTGGCTGATCACGCCATCCACCAGCCAGCCCTGTTCCAGGCCGTGTTCAAAGCACTCCAGCGCGGCGTTTTCCTCGGCTTCGGTGGGGCAATCGAACTCACTCACCACGTACAGCGGGCAATCGGATTCCATCGGCGCGGGAAGCTGGTGTCCGGCGCGAACATGCTTCATCGCCTTGTCGGTGAGGAACTCAAACGCGGACAGGTTCAGCCGCTCATTCAGCAACCTGAACACCCGCATCAGCGCATCCATGTCGCTCAGGCCCAGCAGCAGCACCTTGCCGGGCAGCGGCGCATCAGCCAGCTGCAGCGTGACTTCGGTCACCAGCCCCAGCGTGCCTTCACTGCCGATGAAGAGATGGCGCAAATCATATCCGCTGGCGTTCTTCACCAGGCCGCGGTTCAGGTCAAGCAACTCGCCCGTGCCGGTAACCACTTGCAGGCCGGATACCCAGTCGCGCGTCAGGCCGTAACGCAACACGCGGATGCCGCCGGCATTGGTGGCCACGTTGCCACCAATCTGGCTGGAGCCCTCGGAAGCAAACGACACCGGGTAAAACAGCCCTTGCTCGCGGGCAAACGCCTGGATGGCGGCGGTGACCACGCCGGCTTCCACCGTCAATGAACGGTCCACCGGATTGAAGTCGATGATCTTGCGCATGCGGTCCATGGAGATGACCAACTCACCCCGGGTGGCCACGGCGCCGGCGCTCAGGCCGGTTCGGCCACCCGATGGCACGATGGCAATAGCTTCCGAATTGGCAAAACGCACCAGCGACTGCACCTCCAGCGCCGTGCGCGGAAAGGCAACGGCCGTCGGGGCTGGCGTGTAAAAGCGCGTCCAGTCCTGGCCATGGGATTGGAGGACGGCCGCGTCGGTGGAGAGTTCAATCGAAGGAAAAGCCTGTTGCAGATTTTTCAGGGCGGATTCGGCTGGCTGGACTGGCATGTTGGATCCCGGTTATTTCCTGATATCGAATCGGTATGTGGGCGCGGTTGCGTTGATTGCACCAAGTCCGCACAATTCGCCACTTGGTCAAATCACCGCCTGGTTGGGCGGCGTGCGGAATGACGAAAGGCGAAGAGTAAAAGGCTATGGCCAAAAAAGCGAGAAACTACTCCCTGGAAAAAGACAAAATCCGTTTCCTGTTGCTGGAAGGGGTGCACCCGGCCGCCAAAGAGATGATCCTGTCCCGCGGTTACAGCCAGGTTGAACTGTTGCCGCAGGCCCTGTCCGGGGACGAGCTCAAAAAGGCCCTCAAGGGCGTCCACTTCCTCGGCATCCGTTCCCGCACCCAGCTGGATGCCGGAGTGCTGGAATCTGTCGACCGCCTGGCGGCGGTGGGCTGTTTCTGCATCGGCACCAACCAGGTGAACCTGGCCAGCGCCCAGCTACATGGTATCCCGGTGTTCAATGCGCCGTTTTCCAACACCCGCAGCGTAGCTGAGCTGGCCCTGGCGGAAATCATCATGCTGATGCGCGGCATTCCGCAGCGCAGCGCTGCGGCGCATCGCGGCGAATGGCTCAAGTCCGCCACCCACTCGCATGAAATCCGCGGCAAGACGCTGGGCATCATCGGCTA
>CBFGWJ010000563.1:0-1970 GCA_965652335.1 uncultured Gammaproteobacteria bacterium
AAGCGCTTGAGGCCGCGGGGGTGACCACGGTGAAATCACCGGCGGATCTCGGTGCTGCGATTTCCGCAAAACTGTAGGAGGGGCTTTAGCCCCGACCTGGTTCCATGGTCGCGGCTGAAGCCGCTCCTACGCCAGTGAAGCCGAAATACCCATGATCCGCCTGGCGTTGGCACAACATGATTTCCTGGTCGGCGATGTGGACGGCAACCTGGCCAAAGCCCAATCGCTGGTCCGGCAGGCCCGTGAGCATTCCGCGGATCTGATCGTGTTTCCGGAAATGGCTCTCTCGGGTTATCCGGCGGAAGACCTGCTGCTGCGTCCCGGTTTCCAGCGCCGTTGCAAGGAAGCGCTGCAGGAGCTGGCAGCCGGTGTAAACGGCATCGACGTGCTGGTGGGCCATCCCTGGACCGAAGCCGGCCAGCGCTTCAATTCCGCCAGCTGGATTCGTGATGGCCGCATCATCGGCCAGTACCACAAACATTGCCTGCCCAATTACGCCGTGTTTGATGAACGGCGCTATTTCAGCCCCGGCCACCAGCCGCTGGTGATCGAGCTCAAGGGTTGCCGCATGGGTGTCATCATCTGCGAGGATGCCTGGGAGCGTGAACCGGCCCTGCAGGCCCGCGAGGCCGGCGCCGAGCTGCTGCTGATTCCCAATGCCTCGCCCTATCGCGACGACAAGCTGGCAGCGCGTGAGCAACTGCTGGCGCAGCGCCATGCCGATACCGGTTTGCCGATGGTTTACTGCAACCTGGTGGGTGGCCAGGACGAACTGGTGTTTGACGGCCGCAGCATGCTGTTTGGCCGCGACGGGCAATGTGCCGCCACCGGGCCGCTGTGCGAAGAAGCCTTGTTGCTGGCGGAGTATGACCCGGCTGGCGGCTGCCTGCAGGCACTGGATTGGGCTGCGGCGCCGTCCGATCCGCTGGAGGAAATTTA
Source organism: uncultured Gammaproteobacteria bacterium (assembly GCA_965652335.1). Lineage (GTDB taxonomy): Bacteria > Pseudomonadota > Gammaproteobacteria > Xanthomonadales > SZUA-36 > JAWXBM01. The sequence continues at coordinate 940 of CBFGWJ010000563.1, forward strand.
CCGCGTGCTGAAAGTCGGCCTGCGCGACTATGTGGCCAAGAACGGTTTCACGGATGTGGTGTTTGGCCTGTCGGGTGGCATCGATTCATCGCTGGTGCTGGCCCTGGCGGTGGACGCGCTCGGCGCTGATCATGTGCATACGGTGATGATGCCCTCGCGGCATACTTCCGGGCTGAGCATTGAAATGGCCCAGCAACAGGCTGTGCAGCTGGGCGTGGATCACCGTGTCATCAGCATCGAGCCCGCGTTTGAAGCGCTGCTGACAGTATTGCAGCCATCCTTCCAGGGCCAGGAAGAAGGTTTGGCGGAAGAAAACCTGCAGGCGCGCGTGCGCGGCAACCTGGTGATGGCCTTGTCGAACAAGTTTGGCTGGCTGCCGCTCGCTACCAGCAACAAGAGCGAGACGGCGGTGGGTTATTGCACCATTTACGGTGACATGTGCGGCGGTTTCGCGCCGCTGATGGATTGCCTGAAGACCCGCGTGTATGACCTCAGCCGCTGGCGTAACCGGCAGGGTGAAGTGATTCCGGAAGCCGTCATTGCCCGTCCGCCCTCCGCCGAACTGCGGCCCAACCAGGCTGACCAGGACTCATTGCCGCCCTACGAGGTGCTGGACCAGGTGCTGCGGCACTACGTGGAACAGGATTGGTCGATAGCGCAAATCGTCGCTGAGGGCTTTGATGCGGACATGGTGCGGCGGGTGGCGCGGCTGGTGCTGCTGAACGAATACAAACGGCGGCAGGCTGCGCCGGGAACCCGCATAACCCACCGCGCCTTCGGCCGCGACCGGCGCTATCCCATCAGTTCAGGTTGGCGGGAGTAATTATGCAGGAGCGAGCCTTGCTCGCGACTGGCACACCAAAGTCGGCAGCAAGGCTGCCTCCTGCAAAAGCCGCTAACCAGCCAACTGTAGGAGCGAGCCTTGCTCGCGACTGAAGATCAATCAAACGGCCACAAACGATCGGCCCAGCTGCGTTTCTTCTTGCGGCCCTGCACGTAGTAGTTATCGGGATAATTGAGTTCCAGTACCT
>CBFGWJ010000564.1:0-1958 GCA_965652335.1 uncultured Gammaproteobacteria bacterium
CTGGCTGGCCAGCTTGTGACTGATATCCAGTTTTATCGCTTCAGCCTGCCCGGTGTGCTGGGTGCCTGGTATTGGGACGCGCGTGAAAGGATATTTTCGTTTTACCTGAACCTCATACTCGAGACTGGAAGCACGCCAGCCGGAGTTGGTACGGAAGCATTGCTGGCGCTCGACCGGTTACGGAATTCAAAATCATGGTCAGCGGCAAACCCACGTTCGCAGGCTCCCGAGCCGCCGGCGGTGACTACACGATACGAAGCGAACAAGACGCTTCGCGAACTGCTCGCCAGGCGCGACGAACAGAATTCCGCCACTGGATTGATCGAGATTCAACGGCAAATCGACACCGAGCTCGGCAATACCAGGTCCCGCCCGCCGCTCAGGCCGGCGATGGTATCCGACACCGATGTTGAGCGGTTTCGTCGGGAATTGGCGGATTTGCCCGAAGACTGGAGCCTGTTGAGTTACTACATCGGCGGCCGAACAGCACTGGCGTGGGTGGGCAACCGCAAGGGTTTGACGTTATTTGAACTTGGCCCGTCCGCACCAATACTGCAACGGCTGGACAGCGTGAAAACCCGATTGCGCGTCTACAACGAACCCTCACTTGACGACGACCTCGCGGCGCTGGGCGAACTGTTGCTGCGCCCGCTACTGCACGAACTCAACTTCAATGTGATGGTTGCCGGCGGTGGCGCACTGGCCGATTTACCGCTTGAAACCCTGCTCATCGATGGCCAGGAATTCATTCAGACTCACCAGGTAATCAACATCCATTCAGTCAGTGGAATCTCCCGGATCGCCAGTCACGCCAGTGCCCCGCTCAGCCCCGGAAGTCTGTTTCTGGGAGGATATACCCCAAACCCCGGCGGGGACTTTGCGGCCTTGCCCGGTTCTGACCAGGAACTGCATGCCATCAGGTCAGCTTTCGCGAATTCAGATGTGATCATTCACGCTCCGCGAAAACTGGACATCCATCAGTTCAGGAGCGTGGAATTCCGAAGGGCCGATCTCATCCACCTCGGCAGCCACGCACTGATAGACCGTGACTACCCGGAGCTGTCAAGACTGATACTTTCCGGAGTGTCTCCAGGTGATCCCGAGTTCCTGATGCCGGCGGATCTTCAAGGGCTGTCACTCTCGGCCAGACTGATTGTGTTGAGCGCCTGCGAGACCGCGGGTTTGAGTCGCTTCGATTTCGACAGTCAACTCGGTTTCGTCACGCAATTGCTGGACCAGTCGGGTTCAACAGTGGTCGCCAGCCTTTGGCCGGTTTCCGACCGGGATACCAGCCTGTTGATGTCGGGCTTCTACACCTCGCTGGCGGCAGGCAGCAATGCTGCAACAGCATTGCGCCTGGCCAAACTGGAACAACTCGCACGTAGCGGATCAACCAACCGGAACTGGGCCGCTTTTCAGGTTTTCGACCGCTGATTCAATTGCCCGGATCCACCAGCCCATCAATCCCAACCGTGCGCATGACCCGGATGGGACGACAATCTGCCCTGCTCCGCCATTTCAGCCAAATGGCTGAATCGCTTCAGTGCCGCAACCGGCTGCGGGAACCGGATGTTGATTTGTCGTTCCGGAAGCTTGCCATCGGGCAGCGGCAGCAGGTCGTCAGCGCTGACTACCCGGCTGATTTCAATCACCAGGGTGGTGGGGCCACGACGCTGCTGGATCGCGCCCAGGAGAATCGGCTGGCCGTCAACACATTCTGTTTCCCAGTTCCCATTCACGCCCAACCAGTCCGGGTCCGTCATGTGAACGGAAAAATTGCCGGTTGAATCATCCACTCCAATGGCCAGAGTCTCATCAGGCGCAAGCACACTGGTGGGAAAACCATTGTCCCGATAAAAGACCTTCCAATTCCCGGCCAGGGCTGATGCGTTGCAATCCGCCAGCACGTTGACCGAGCAGATCAACAAAGCCGTACCCAACGCAAATTTCTTTCTCAA
>CBFGWJ010000565.1:0-1957 GCA_965652335.1 uncultured Gammaproteobacteria bacterium
TGATGCCCCAGCCGAGTTCATTCGCCAGCTTCACAAACTCCTGCGCCCAGCCGCCTTTGGTGAAATACTCCGGGCCTTCCTTCGCCAGGTTGCGAAGAGTCTTGCCCAGCGCCGGGTTCTTCAGCTTTTCACCCACCGAAGGCGTGAAGCCGTCCGGCGCGAACAGCTGGCGCATGTCGGGAAAGAACAGGTTGCCTTCGAGTTCGTAATCCAGCACCGTGCGGGTGAACTCGTCTACCGGAAAACCGTCTTCGGCCCAGGGAATGGCGGGTTCCACCAAGTTTGACCATGGCTTGCTGCCAAAGCGTTCGTGCAGCGCCGCCATGCCAGGCATGAAGCCGGGAATGCAGGACATCGGTGAGCCGGCCGCCACACCGCCCACGCCGGCCGGATAGGTGCGGAAGGGCGGCAGGTTGGGCGCCAGCGTGCCCATGCTGTTGAGGTAATGCACCCGGCCGGTTTTGGCTTCATACACCAGCGCGCTGACGGTGCCGGTGTGGTTGGTCATGTCGATCTGCACCGTCGCCTGGGTAATGCAACCGGCGATGATGGCATCCACCGCGTTGCCGCCCGATTCGAGCACATCCAGCATGGTCTGGGTGACGATGGGACTCTGGCTGCTGGCCACCGCTTTCCTGCCCCGGACTACTTCCTTGGGCCCCTGGGTGTTAAGCCCAAGGCCCGGCACCAGTCCGGCACCGGCGGCGGAAGCGCCGGAAGAAAAGGCGCCGAGGCCGGCAGCGGCCAGGCCCAGGCCGCCCAGTCCGGTGGTTTTGATGAATTGTCTGCGTTCACTCATGGTTGGAACTCCTCGCACGCCAGGGGGATATGGCAACTGTGACGCGAATGCGGCGGCGGGCCTCAACAGGCTCCGGCCTGCGCCGGCATGGGGTATGCGAACCGGTTTGCGTCTTGGCTTAAGTGCCCTTTTCAATGCGGCAGGTCCATGTATCCTGCTGAAAACCGCGACCCAGGAGTTGGCTATTCCCATGAAATCATTTGCAAAGAGTCTGCCGGCGGCGATGGCGATGGCGCTGGTGCTGCTGGCAGCCGGCTGCAATGAACAGTCCGGCCATCCCGCTGGCGATTCGGAACGCGACAGTGCCAAGTCTGCCGCTGGTACGGCGGTGACCCCGCCCGCTGGCGAGCCTGTCTCTGGAGCAGAAACCCCGGGCGCGCAGGAATCAGCCGCCAGCGATGCTTTGGTTGCGTTGCTGGACGCCTACATGGAGCGTTCAGCGGTCAGCAGCCCCTTCTTGGCCGCGCTGTCCGGCAAGCCGGTCAAGAAGCTGCCTGATCCCACCCTGGCTGCGCAGCAGGCGGATGCTGGGTTCGCCGCCGGCTTGCTGCAGGAACTGCAGGCCATCGATACCGCCAGCCTGGACCACCAGCAGCAACTCACCGCTGCCATGCTGCAGCGGCAGCTTGAGCTCATGCAGGAGCAGGCGGAGTTTTACTGGCAGGGTTTTTCGCTGACCCCCTACCAGGCGGGTTTCATTTTCAGTTCGATTTTGCCCACCGCGCTGCGCTCGGCGCCTCTCGATTCAGCGGAAGATGTCGATGCTTACCTGGCTTTGGTAGCCGATATTGGCCGCTTTGTGAACGACCAGGCGGACAAGCTGGAAGGACAGGCGGAACGGGGTGTGCGCCTGCCCAGGGCCGCGCTGCCCGGGGTTCGGGCGGTGTTTACCGGCTTCGAAAGCAATATGCCGCAGTTGGTGGCGGTGGATGAATCACGCACGCTGCAACTGCAGGCCGAGGATCGGCAACGGCTGCAATCGGGAATTGCAGAAGTCCTGGGTGGAACGAACCTGCCGGCCATCGAGCGCCTGCTGCAGTACATGGGTGATGATTACCAGGAACGCGCACCCGAAGCCGTGGGATTGGCCCAGTATCCAGGTGGCAAGGAGTATTACCGTTTCCTGATTCGCAGCGAAACCACGCTGGATCTGGCACC
>CBFGWJ010000566.1:0-1956 GCA_965652335.1 uncultured Gammaproteobacteria bacterium
TTCCGGCAGATGGCCCCATCGGTGGACATTCCGCCCGGCCAGACCAGGCTGCCTTTCGGTTTGTCCCGGGCGCTGCGACTTTCCAACATGAACGCCACCATCCGCCGCTGCCCGGGGATCATTTCCTACCTTTCCGAGGGCTATATCATTCCACTCTGGTCGGACTTTCTGGTGCAGGTGCGCGGCCAGACAGTTTATTGCGTGGGTTCTAATGAGCTGGCGCACGCCACCCCGCACAGCAAGCAAATGCAGTACAGCACCATGCCCTTGCCGGAGGAATTCCTGCAGGATTCGGTGAAATTCACCAACCCCTGGAAAGTGCGTACTCCGCCAGGCTGGTCAGTGCTGTTGTCCCAGCCTTATTACGATTTTGAACAGCGTTTCTCCGTGGCTACGGGGATAGTGGACTCTGATGTCTATCACCACATCCATGTGAATACCTTCTTCCGGCGCGGCGACCGCGATCACCAGCTGAAAATGGGCATGCCGTTCGTACACATCCTGCCATTCCAGCGCAGTGTGCTGGAACTGGAGGTGCGCGCCAGCACCGAAGCGGACAAGCAACGGCTGAAAAAGCTCGACTTCAAGTCCAAACGGTTTTTCGGCAAGAACGCCGCCATCCGGGGCCTGGGTGACGGCGACGACTGAGCAGCAGGATGGCTGCAGGGATGCTGCAGCAAAAGCCCTGCCATTCGAGGGTTACTGGATGCGCTCTACCCGGCAATCGGAGGCGTAGCCTTCCACCGACAGTTTCCAGGTGCGGAACGCGCCTGGCTCAATGGTAACCACCGGGTTCTCAACGGCTTTGACATAGAATTTGTCCTTGTCTGCCTGCTCCCAGATCATGCCATTCTCCAGCGTGAAAACGGTTTGCCCGTCCCATCCGGTAAACGTGCCGACAATGCGGCTGGTGATAGTGGAACGATCGGCATTGCGGGCCTGTTCCGTTTCAAAGCCGCGGGTGTCGCCGGATTGGGTCGCTGCCGAGCCGGTGTAAACCGCGCCGGACCCTGGCTTGGGGGCGTCCAGGGTGGCCAGCGAGCGGCTGCGGATCCAGGCGTTCAGGGCCGCCAGTTCATCGGGTGTGAGTTTCTCCAGGCCGGCAGCTTCAAAATCCTTGCCGGTCATCTGTTCTTCCAGCGAAGAAAAGGATGTCTGGGCGAGTACGGTTTGAGCGAACAGGGTAGCCAACAGGGCCAGCAGGATCTTATTCATGGATCAACCTTAGGGCGCGAAACCGCGCAAGTCTAGCACGACCCGCCGCAAAATTGCTGCACCCGGCATGGCTGTGGGGACGCGCCTGCCGGGTGCCCGGTCAAGCCGGCGGGTATTCAAAGTATTGAACCCATGGACCCAGCAAAGGGTGCAACGGTTCCATCTGTTGGCTGAATTGCCGCCAGCGCCCGATGGATTCCCGGTACAGCGGCCTGGTCACTTGCTGGTAGCTGGGCGTGTCGATCACTTTTTGCAGCGCTTTCTGGCGGTACTGGCGGATTTCCTCGCTCCATGGCAACTGGAGGAACTGCAGCACTGCCCGGATGCTGGGCTCAAAATCCGCCACCAGGCTTTCGTAGCGCAGCTGCATCACCGGATTGCTGATCACCGCCAGGCTTTGCCTGGCCAGCCCCATGACCGCATCGTAGTACACGGCGGTTTGACGCAGGTCGAGGAAATAAGGCATGGCGCCCTGCAGGTCAAAGGACTGGAAAAAGCAGGACAGGCAGGAATCACGAGGGTCTCGCAACATGAACAGGATGCGCGCCTCGGGAAACAGCCGGTGCAGCAGGAACAGGTAAACCAGGTTCAGCGGCAGTTTGTCCACCACGTAGCCTTTTTCCGGGAATTTTCGGCGTTCGGCCAGCCGCTGCAGGTACTGCTGCCGGGCCAGTTCCAGTTGTTGCGGATTCATGCCCGGAAGCCGCTCCAGGCCATCTCCGTCCACCCAGTCGCGTCGCG
>CBFGWJ010000567.1:0-1953 GCA_965652335.1 uncultured Gammaproteobacteria bacterium
AACCAGGCGCCCGCGGACGATGTCTGGACCATCACCAAACCACGTGCCGAATGGCCGTTTGCGCCGATGAGCGTGCGCATCGGCTTTGAGAAAGGTTGTGCGGTGAGCGTGAATGGCGAGGCTTTGTCCGGTCCGGCCATCCTGCAATCCCTGAACCGCAAACTGGGTGAGTACGGAATCGGCAGGCATATTTATACCGGCGATGTGACCATCGGCCTGAAGGGCCGGATTGCCTTTGAATGCCCCGGCATCGACGGATTGCTGGCAGCCCACCAGGCGCTGGAAGACTCCATCAATACCCGGTTCCAGACGCAGTTCCGCGCCGGCATCGCGGCGCGCTGGGCAGAACTGGTGTATGCCGGCTTTTTCTACGAGCCGCACAAGCTCGACCTGGAGGCCTATTTGCGCAGCTCGCAGCAATATGTGACGGGTGAGGTTGAACTGGTCAGTGACGGCGGCAACTTGCGCGCCGCCACGGTTGAAACGCCTTATCGCCTGCACAAGGCGGGTGCCGTGTACGCACAGAGTTGTGACTGGACGCCCGAGGAGGCGGTTGGGTTCATCAAATTGCTTGGCCAAAGTACAACCCTGGCCGGGCAGGTCAGGAAGAGCCAGGGCGGGGCATGAACCAGGCATCCGTAATTGGCCACCTCGCCCGGTTGGTTGCCTGCGACACCCAGAACCCGCCGCGCACGATCGCTGCGGATGACGAAATATTCGCCTATTGCAGCTCCATCGTTGGCTCCGGTTTTGAAGTGAAAACCTGGGACCATGGTGACGGGCATGTCAGCTGGCTGGCGGTGCGCGGCAATCCCCGGTTGCTGTTCAACGTCCACCTCGATACCGTGCCTGTCGGTGACGGTTGGACCAGCGATCCGCACCATCTGGAAATTCGCCAGGGCCGCGCTTACGGCCGCGGCAGTTGCGACATCAAGGGCGCGGCGGCGGTGTTGCTGGAAATCGCCTCACAATCACCGGATCACATGGCCCTGTTGTTCACCAGTGATGAAGAAGGTGCGGGCGGGTGCTGCGTCAATAATTTCCTGGAAGCCTGTCTGGCGGAGCCATTCGAGCAGGTCGTCGTTGCCGAGCCGACTCAATGTCAACCGGTGCTCGGGCATCGCGGCTATCTCTCGGTCAAGACCCGCTTTCACGGTGTGCCAGGGCATTCGTCGGAAGCTCGGGCCCTTACCGACAGCGCCACTCACAACATGGCGAAGTGGGCTGCAGCCGCGCTTGATGTGGCGCAGGCTCGCAAGTCAGGCAGCACGGACCCTGGCAGCTGTATGAACATCGGCATCATGAACGGTGGAACCAAGAGCAATGTCATCGCCGGTGAAGCATTTGTGCACTGGAGCGCACGGCTCAGGCCTGGTGAGTCAAACGAGGAATTCCTGGACGAGATCAAGGCATGTGTTACGGAACATGGTAGGGTTGAGTGGGAAGTGCCGTTCGCCGGAGAACCATTGCCGGCAGCGGGGCGAAATGCCGAAGATGCCCGGCATTTCTGTTCCAGGCACCGGTTGGAACCTGCCGGAAATGTGGATTTCTGGACCGAGGCAGCGCTTTTTTCCGCGGCAGGGAAAAGTGCGCTGGTCATGGGGCCGGGCCGGATCAGCGAAGCACACCAGACGGATGAATGGGTTGAGTTGGTTCAGCTGGAGCTGGCTTTGAAGAGATATGGAGAATTGGTGAAAGCAGATGTCTGACATTCGGAACACTGTCAAGCAGGTCCTGAATCAACTGGTGAGCAGCCGTGAGGCGCGTTATTACCTGTCCCAGTACAACAAGGAAGACCGCATGGAATTCGCGGTGGTGAAAGTGGGCGGGGCGATCATCGAGGAGCAACTCGACCAGTTGGCAGCCGCGCTGGCTTTTTTGCGCAACCTGGGGCTGATGCCGATCATTTCCCATGGCGCCGGACCGCAGCTCGACCGGGCTATTGGCGAAGCC
>CBFGWJ010000568.1:0-1953 GCA_965652335.1 uncultured Gammaproteobacteria bacterium
TCCAGACGCTGAAAGGCTTTCGCGATGCCAACGTGAACTACCCGGTTTACCAGCCAGGTGCCGGGCCCGGAGCACTCAGGAAGCTCGGCGCGCTGAAGCTGCCGGAAAAGCCGGCCAGCAAGTCTGCGGCAAAAAAGAAATCACGGTGATCCGCATGGTTCAGCCAACCACCATCTGCGGGCTGGACTCACGCGCAACCGCAAACTGGCCCTACGGGCAGCAGCCGGGTTTGGTTATCGTGAAATGGGACAAATAGACGCGGCCCCAAAGTGTTGTGGCCGCCCGCAACGACACACTCGAACCAGAACGGGAGTCAGTACATGAACTCTGCACAGCAACCCTTCACCACCCGCAATTCCCGCTTCAACCCTGGTGAGACGACTCATCGGAAAGTCCTGGCCACTGCCATCCACGCGGCCCTGGTTTCCAGCCTGTGCGTGCCGGTTGCCATGGCGCAGGACCAGGCTGGTGAAAGCGGCAGCGACCTGATGATGGAAGAAGTCGTGGTTACCGCCACCCGCCGCTCGATGTCATTGCAGGATGTGCCGTTCAATATTTCCGCCATCGGCGGTGATTACATCGAGAAAGCCGGCATCCTGGATGCCACCGAACTGATGCGGGACATCCCGGGCGTGACCATCGCCGACGGCGGCGGCCGGGCATCGGAAACCAATGCCAACATCATGATCCGCGGCATCAATATCGACCCCAACTCCACCGACCGCACCTATCTCTCCGCGCCCACCGTTTCGGTTTACGTGGGTGACACGCCGATGTATGCCAATTTCGTGCTGCGCGATGTGGAACGGGTGGAAGTGTTGCGCGGCCCGCAGGCCACCCTGTACGGCTCCGGCTCACTCGGCGGCACCGTGCGTTACATCATGAACAAGCCCGATGCCAGCGCGTTTGAAGGCAATGTCGGTTTGGACCTGAGCACCACCGACGGCTCCAGCGGCAACAACTGGAACGGCGATTTCATGGTGAACATTCCCATGAGCGAGACCCTGGCTTTCCGCGCCAGCGGCGGCCGGGTGGACAATGCCGGCGTCATCGATTACGTCAATGTCTATGAAACCGATGCCAATGGCATTCCCATCGCCGAGGGTGGCGACATCCTCAACGGCGGCCCGGTGGTGGTGAACAAGAAGGATGCCGATACCGTAGAAGTGAACTTCGCCCGCGCGGCCCTGGGCTGGACCCCCAACGACGTGTTTGAAGCACAACTCAGCTACCAGTGGCAGGAAGGTGATTTCGGCGGCCGCCGGCAAATGACCACGGCCAACAACGGCTATGGCGAGCCTTATGGCAAGTACGAACTGGGCGCCGTCATCCTCGAGCCGGCTTCCAACGACGCAAAGATGACCGCGCTGGAAATGGAGTACGACATGGGTTTTGCCACCCTCAGTTCCAGCACCTCCTGGTACGACCGCAGTTTTGAAAGCGTCAGTGACAACACCGGCTTCTACGGCGCGCAGGAAGTGCCCTGGGCGCCGGGCCATTCCTGGCTGTATTACTACGGCTACGGCGGTTTCCGCCGGCCCGCCATTCCGGCCTACCGCACCGCTTCGGAAGATGCCTTCGTGCAGGAATTCCGCCTGGCATCCAATACCGAAGGGGCCATCGACTGGGTGGCCGGCCTGTACTACATGGACCAGTCGGGCGATGCCTTTCAGCGCACCACCGTGCTGGGCTTCCAGCCCTGGCGCGATGCCAGTGGCTGGGCCAATGACTATTACGGCCCCAGCAACGACACCTTCATCTGGACCTATGACAAGAGCTTTGAAGACCTGGCGGCGTTTGGCGAAATGACCTTCCACGCCACCGATGCGGTGGATATCACCGTCGGCGCGCGTTATTTCGACAACAAGAATACGGTGACTTCACAGACCCTGCTTCCGATCTGGATCGACAGCGTGCTGGATTTCGGCGAAGCACCGGAAGTGACCAACACCG
>CBFGWJ010000569.1:0-1953 GCA_965652335.1 uncultured Gammaproteobacteria bacterium
CCAGTGCGTTGACCAGGCTGGCCTGCATGGCGGCGAAGTCCTGTTTGGCGTCATAAGCCGGCGGACTGAAGACACCGCTGCTGAAACTGTTGATGGTGCCCACCGAATGATGCACCACCGATGCGACCTGGAAACGCAGGGGCAACATGGTCTCGTGCAGCCGCCAGTCGGGCAGGTCATCCAGCGGTACGCTTTCAGCTGCGAAATGGCTCGCGGCTTTTTCCAGCAGGGCGCTGACAGCCGGAACAATCTGCAGGTAACTGCCCACCGAGGCGTCGTAAAGGGAAATACTCACATGGGTTCTCCGGTTTTGGTAATTGAACTTTTGACTTCTCAGCCTGGATGGCCGCCGGTTTCAGTCCAGCGGCACCACGGTTTCTTCATCCGCTGTGACGGATACGGATTGCGGTTCGAAACCGGCCACCTGCACGCTGTACTCGCCGGGTGGCAGCTCCACCGCCAGGCCGTTGACCAGGCCCTCGGCCGCCGGGCTGCCGTCAGCACCCAGCACGGTGAACGTCCGCTCGATAGCTGAAGACAGGCCCGCCGACAGTTCCGCTGCATTGCGCGCATCGATGTACTGGCCACCGCCCAGCCTGGCCCAGCTGGCAAAGCTTTCCCGCAGCATCAGTTCGTTGATGGCGAAGCCGACGATATTCACGCGCACGTCCTGCCCGCCACTGCGCAGCGATTCGATCACCGCAGCCGGGTCGCCATCACAGGTTTCCTCGCCATCGGTCAAAAGGATGATCAGGCCGGGTCCGGTTTTGCCGGCCAGGTCGCCACCGGCCTGTGCCAGGGTGTCGGCAATCGGCGTCTTCGCCAGGTTCATGGCATTGACTGCCGCGACTTTGGCGGCGGCGTCGGAGCGGTTCAGCGGCGCCAGCGGAATTTCCAGGTCGGTGCGGCAGGAATCGGCCTCCTTGTGGCCAAACACCCGCAAACCGAAATTCGTACCTTCAGGCAGGTCATCGCTGACCAGCTGGCGCAGCGAAGCCTTGGCAATGTCGATGCGCCGATCGCCATCGAGGCGCTGCAGCATGCTGCCCGAGGCATCCAGGATCACCACCACGTTGGCGCCGCCGGCAGGCCCAGCCATTTCACCATGGTCCACCACGCGCAGCCTGCCCGGCGCCTTGCGTGGCGTCACCGTCACCGGCTGGCTGGCCAGCACCCGGTTCGACTGCCCGGTCATGTAGCGGTATTCGTACTCACCCGGCTCGGGTGGCGCGGTGATGCGCAGCTCCGGCCCGCGATGCGTGTAGGCGTATGACCCACTTTCCGAGGATTCGGCGCCTGCAGGCTGGATGATCACGTAATCCAGCGGATTGCCCGGGCCCTCCCAGCCCACCTGCACCACGCTCAGCGCCTCGATGGAACCTGGGCCCGAAACGCTGGCGTGAACCGGCGTGGTCTCGATGCGGGCACGCGCCAGCACCGTGTAGCTCTGGCCGGTCAGGTAGCGTATTTCATAAGTGCCGGGCTCTTCCGGTGCCAGCAGTTCCGCCGGGCTGCCTTTCTGCGTGTAGATGTAATCAGCGTAATCCTTGTCAGGCGCATCGGCCGGCACGATGGTAATGAAATCCTGCGCGTTGTCCGGCCCCTGCCATGTGAACTGGATGGCCGCACCGGCAGGTACGCTGTCGGGCGCCTCAATCGACGCCTCGGTGCCGGTAACCTGCAAGGCATGTCGCGCCAGGGTGCGGTATGGCGACTGGCCCATCAGGTAGCGTACTTCGTATGCGCCGGGCGCATCCGGCGCCGTCATTTTCACCGGCGAGCCCTTGGCGGTGTACACATAACCACGCTCGTAATCACCTTCCTCAGCGCCTGCCGCCACGATGGTGATGAAATCCTGCGGATTATCGGGCCCGGTCCAGTGCACCTCCAACACGGCGCCGCCGGCCACTTCATCCGGGGCCTGCAGGCTGGCGGTGGGCTCGGTTACCTGCA
>CBFGWJ010000570.1:0-1947 GCA_965652335.1 uncultured Gammaproteobacteria bacterium
GGATTGCAGGAGGAGTTGATCGATCTTGCGCTGCAACAGTGCGAACAACTGGACCTGTCCACCTGGCATTGCAATTTCGTGGCGGATACGGACCTGCAGGCCCTCGCAGGCAGGTCGGATGCCAGTGGCGCCACCACCGGCCTGCTGCCGCGGTTCGACTGGCAGTTCCATTGGCGCAACCCGGGTTTCGCGGACCTTGATGACTTCCTCGCCACCTTGCGCAGCAAGAAACGCAAGAACATGCTGCGCGACCGGCGGCTGGTTCGCGATGCGGGAATCTCGTTTGAGCGACGGTCGGGACGTGACCTGGACGAGCATGATGTGGACTTCATTTTTGCCTGTTACCGGCGCACGTTCCTGGTACACGGCAATCCCCCGGCGCTGAACCGCGAGTTTTTTGCCCGGCTGGTTCGCGACATGCCCGAAGCGGTTCTGGCCGTATTCGCCATGCGAGGCGGCCAACCGATGGCCATGAGCTTTTTCCTGCAGGGCGGCGGCCGGCTGTACGGCCGCTACTGGGGTTGCACGGAGGACCTGCCCGGGCTGCATTTCGAAACGGCTTATCACCAGGGAATCGAACATTGCATCGCCCACGGCCTGGCGGTGTTTGAACCGGGTGCCCAGGGTGAGCACAAGATCAGCCGGGGTTTCAGCCCGGTCAAAACCCGTTCCTTCCATCACGTGAGTGATCCCCGGTTCCGCTCCGCCATCGCCCGCTATCTGGTTCAGGAAAGCGAGTGGCTGGAAGACTATGGGCAAAGGCTGGAATCGCACCTGCCTTTTCACCGCGAGGTGGGAATCGAGTTGCCGGAAGACAGGCCATGAGCCAGCCCCTGTTTCGACTGGGAGATGAGATCGATTCGCCGTTTCCCCCTGCCGACCAAGCGCTGCGGCGTCCCAACGGATTGCTCGCCTGGGGTGGTGACCTGCACCCGGACCGTTTGCTGCGAGCCTACCGGCAAGGCATTTTTCCCTGGTTCTCGGAAGGCGAGCCGGTGTTGTGGTGGACGCCCGACCCACGGTGCGTACTGCGCCCGCACAAGGTTTATGTTTCCTCCCGCACGCGCAGGCGTTACAACAGCGGCAACTTCCGGATCACGGCGGACACTGCCTTTGCTGGCGTCATCGATGGCTGCGCCGCGCCGCGCGATGGCGTGGCCGGCACCTGGATTACCCCTGAGTTGAAGCATTCGTTCGTGGAACTGCATGCGCGTGGCATCACCCACTCGGTTGAGGTGTGGCAAGGCGACCAGCTGGTTGGCGGTATCTACGGCATGGCGCTTGGGCGCGTGTTCTTCGGCGAATCCATGTTCAGCCGCGTTACCGATGCCAGCAAGATGGCGCTGATCAGCCTGTGCCGGCAGCTGGAACACTGGGATTTCGGGCTATTGGACTGCCAGGTTACCAATCCGCACCTGTTGTCGATGGGCGCGATTGAGTTGCCACGCGCCCGGTTCATTCAGGAAATCAAGGCCCTGGCCAACCAGCCAGGCCAGCCAGGCTCGTGGCGAGAAGTATTCCCAACCTCGCCGCGCTGGTAACGCGAAGGAACGGGAAGGTTGTTGCGGCACATTCCGAAGATTGTGCCGCAACAGTTGAAGGTTGGGTTTATGGCGCTGGACAGAGCTTGGCCAGCAACTCGCTGCAAATGATACGTTCCGTGCCACTCAATGCAGTCCTGCGGTCAATCCATGGGCCGTAGGAAAAGTCGGGGTCAATGTCGCGAACGCCATCAAACCCGCCGCCTATTTCATTGCAGCTGGCGGGTGTGTCTTCACCTGCGTCCTCCACCCAGTAAAACAGGGCGACACCTTGCGGATCATTCAGGGGAAAAGAATCAGGATCAAACTGTAAGGCGGTCGCTACAAAGGCATTCTCGCCATTTGGGCCCCAGGCGTCACAGAATTCGTCGTAGGTTCCTTCGACATCGATTTCGCCTTCGCCGGT
>CBFGWJ010000571.1:0-1942 GCA_965652335.1 uncultured Gammaproteobacteria bacterium
CCGCAGGCTTGCGTGCCATGCCGGAAGCAGAATCAGGCTACAATGCATTTCCAGAAGGAAATTACCGATTTCATGACCAAAGATCCAAAAAACCAAGAGAAATTCAGCAGCGGCCACATCGACGCCGCTGCACCCGAACGCCAGGAAATCCTGGATCTGCTTGCCGACCAGGGCCGGCCATTGAAGCGCAAGGAAATTGTTTCCCGTCTCGGTGTGGAGTCGCCGGAAAGCCGCGAAATCCTGCGGCGCCGCCTCAAGGCCATGCTGCGCGATGGCCAGCTGGTGAAGAGCCGCAACAATACCTACGGCCTGCCCGAGAAGATGGACCTGATTCGTGGCCGCGTGAGCGCCCATCGCGATGGTTTTGGCTTCCTGATACCTGAAAGCGGCGAAGGCGACCTGTACCTTTCTCCCCGGCAGATGAAAATCGTGCAGCACGGCGACCAGGTGCTGGCCTGTGTAACCGGTGTGGACGAACGGGGACGCCGTGAAGGCGCCATCACTGAAATCCTGCAGCGCGCCCACCAGAAAATCGTCGGACGGTTTGTGCGCGAGAGCGGTATCTGCCTGGTGGTGCCGGATGACCCGCGCCTGACCCAGGACGTCCTCATACCGCTGGACGATACCGGTGGCGCCAAACCTGGCCAGGTGGTCGTGGCCTGGATCGTCAAGCCACCCACCGAATATAAACCGCCGGTTGGCAAAGTGGTGGAAATCCTGGGTGAAACCGGGGCGCCGGGCATGGCCACCGAAATTGCCATTCGCAATTTCAACCTGCCTTACGAGTGGCCCAGGGGGGTTGAGGCCGAGGCCGCGGCCTTTGGCTCCAGTGTGCCGGAAGAAATGAAGGAAGGCCGCCGCGACTTGCGCGACCTGCCATTGGTGACCATCGATGGCGAAGATGCGCGTGATTTTGACGATGCGGTGTATGCCCAGAAGCGCAACAATACCTGGCGCCTGGTGGTGGCGATCGCCGATGTCTCCAGTTATGTGCAGCCCGCCACCGCGCTGGATGAGTCGGCGCTGGAACGCGCCACTTCGGTATATTTCCCGGGCCGGGTCATTCCCATGCTGCCCGAAGCCCTGTCCAACGGATTGTGTTCGTTGAATCCGGAAGTGGACCGGCTTTGCCTGGTGTGCGACATGTCGATCAACGAGGAAGGCAAAGTTACGCGCTCACGCTTTGATACCGCGGTGATCAATTCCAAAGCCCGGCTCACCTACAACCAGGTGTGGAGCTGGATCACCAGCGGCAAGGATGAAATCCGGCCCGGCGCGAAAGAGGTATCCCAATCACTGCGCGATCTCTACAGCCTGTACAAGGCCCTTCGCAAAGCGCGCACCCGGCGTGGCGCCATCGACTTTGACAGCACCGAAGTGCGATTTGTGTTTGACGAAGATGGTTCGGTGGCGGACATACTGCCGTACGAACGCAATGACGCGCACATGCTGATTGAGGAGTGCATGATCGCCGCCAACGTCGAGGCAGCGCACTTCCTGGAACGCAACAGCATTCCCGCGCCATACCGTTCGCACGAACCGCCGCAGGAAGGGAAAATCGAAAACCTGGAGCAGTTCCTGAAAGGGCTGGGCATCCGCAAGACCTGGAAGGAATCGCCACAGCCGCGCGATTTCGAAGCCATCGTGCAGAGCATCAAGGGCCGCGACGATGAGGACCTGATCATGGCCATGCTGCTGCGCTCACAAAGCATGGCGGTTTACCAGGCCAGCAACAGTGGCCATTTCGGCCTGGCCCTGTCGGCCTACGCGCATTTCACCTCGCCGATACGGCGCTACCCCGACCTGCTGGTGCATCGCGCCATCCACCACGTTTTGCAGCATCGCAACGCCAAGGGTTACCGCTACAGCGAAAAGGACATGGTGCGTCTCAGCGAACACTGCTCGCATTGTTCACGCCGCTCTGAAGAGGCCGAGCGTGATG
>CBFGWJ010000572.1:0-1925 GCA_965652335.1 uncultured Gammaproteobacteria bacterium
GCGCGGGACTACGTGGAGGCGCAGTGGCTGATGCTGCAGCAGGACCGGCCGCAGGATTACGTGATAGCCACCGGCCGGCAGCAGTCGGTACGCGATTTTGTCAATGCCACCGCCAGACACATGGGCCTGGTACTGGAATGGCGTGGAGAGGGTGATGCGGAACACGCGGTGCTGGCGGGCAGCAGCAACGCAGCCTTCACATGCCGGGAAGGGGACGTGTTGGTCCGTATCGATCCGCGTTATTTTCGTCCCGCCGAGGTTGACACCCTGCTCGGCGATGCCTCCAAAGCCGAGCGGGAGCTGGGCTGGAAGCCGCGCACTTCTTTTGATGAGCTGGTGCGCGAGATGGTGGTGTCCGACCTGGCGCAGGCCCAGGAAGAAGCGCTTGTCCAGCAGCACCGCGGGCGGGCATAGGCGCCCGCCGATGGCTGCGAAGCATCACAATCTGCCGAGGATTTTTGTCGCCGGCCACCAGGGCATGGTTGGCGCCGCGCTGGTTCGCGCCCTGGTGAAAGCAGGCGATTGTGAACTGGTGCTGCGCGACCGCCGGCAACTGGACCTGACGCGGCAGTCTGAAGTTGAACAGTTTTTCGGCGACGAGAAAATCGACCGGGTCTATCTGGCGGCCGCCCGGGTGGGCGGCATCCAGGCGAACAACGAGTTCCCGGCCGATTTCATTCGCGACAACCTGCTGATCCAGACCCAGGTGATCGACGCCGCGCACCGCAGTGGCGTCGGCCAGTTGCTGTTCCTTGGCAGTTCCTGCATCTATCCGCGGCTGGCGGAACAGCCCATGCGCGAGGATGCGCTGCTGGGCGGCCCGCTGGAGCCCACCAACGAGGCCTACGCCATTGCCAAGATCGCCGGGCTGAAGATGTGCGAGTCCTACCGGCGGCAGCATGGTTGTGATTTTCGCAGCGTGATGCCGACCAATCTCTATGGTCCGCTGGACAACTTCGACCTGGAAACCAGCCATGTCCTGCCGGCGCTGCTGCACAAGTTTTACCGTGCGAAGGTTGAGAACCATGCGTTTGTGCCGGTATGGGGCAGCGGCAAGCCGCGGCGTGAGTTCCTGCACGTGGATGACATGGCCACGGCCTGCCTGGCGGTGATGGCGATTCCGGCCGCAACGTTCTGGTCACGGGTTCCGCCGCGGAATGCGCACATCAACGTCGGTTGCGGCGAGGATGTATCGATCGCAGAATTGGCCCGGATGATTGCCGCGGTAGCCGGTTTCACCGGCGAGATCCGCTTTGACCCGGCAAAGCCGGACGGCACACCGCGCAAATTGCTCGATGTGAGCCTGATACAATCCATGGGTTGGTCAGCAACCATACCGCTGGCAAAAGGACTTCAGTCCACCTACGACTGGATGGTCGCAGATATGGCGAGTACGCAGCAGGAGGCTTGAGTGTTTCCATGAGCAATTCTCTTCAGGACCAGTTACTGGCGCTTGGCCTGGCCAAGGAAAAGCCCAGGAATCCGTCGGGGCAGAAAAACCGCTCCGGCAACAACAACCGCCACTCCGGCAAGGCCGGGAATCCCGGTGCCGGCAAGTCCGCGCCCGCAAGAAGTTCGAATCCGAAGCCGGGAAGGGCGCCGGACACTCTCAAGGCTGAAAACATCAGCCCAGAAAAAATCAGTCCCGAAAATATCAGCTTGGCGCAGGCCTATCGCATTCGCGAGCAGGAAGAAAAGTCCGCCAGGCAGCGCGCGCGTGAACTCAAGATGGAGGAAGACCGCAAGCGCGCCGAGGTGAACAAGAAGATCCGCAAGATCATCGAAGCCGGCCGTTTGAACCTGGCGGACGCCAGTGAAGCGCGTTACTTCATGTACAAGGAGCGCATCCGCAAGGTTTGGGCCAGCGCCGAGCAACTGGCAGGCCTGAATGACGGCAGCCTGGGCGTGGTTTACCTGGCCGGCGG
>CBFGWJ010000573.1:0-1924 GCA_965652335.1 uncultured Gammaproteobacteria bacterium
CCGGCGCGCCTGGCGCCAGGCCCAGCTCCACGCCCAGGGGCACTCCTTCGAGATTGGCTTCCGCGGTTTGCGGCGGCATTTTCACCTGCAATCGGTCGCCGGCGATACCGCGTCGGCTCAATCCATCGACAACCGCCTGCGCACGATACCTGGCGAGGCTGCTCAACGCAGTCTCCGGTATTTCGGCGTACTCAACCAGCAATTCGAACAGGGCCGCGTAGTAGTCTTTCACGTCGCCCTCAGGCAACACGCCGCGGTCCACATCGGCTTCTCCGAAATGTTCGAAGAATGCCGCCAGAACCTTGGGCGGCAGGCGCCTGCGGGCGAATTCGTCGATGACTGAATGCACCACCGGGTCGCTGAAATCGGTCAGCACGGTTCCGGACTGGAATTCCAGGCCAGCCGCGGCGGCCAGCGCGATATGCGTGCGTACCTGCTCGGCCTGCAGGGCCTTGCGATCGATCAGCGGGTCATAAACGGCGGGCACCCGCAGCGCCAGGCCCGGACGCTGCGACAATACACCCGCCAGCTTCGCAAGCAGCCGGTCACTGGCCTCATTCACCGCGGCGCTGCCGGCTGCAAATTCCACCTCATTCTGCAGGTACGGTTCCCCCACCAGCAGCCTGCCCAGCAGGCTGAAAGGCTGCTCCAGGCTTTCCCGAATCAGGACCTGGACCTGAGATTCCAGGAATTGCTTCAGGGTGACCGAACCTTGAAAGTCGGCAGGCTGGCCAGACCAGGGGATACGCACGTTCCCCTCGGGATCCCGCCATAAGGCCAGCAGCCACCCGGGATTCATTCCGCCGGAACC
The DNA here is from genome assembly GCA_965652335.1 of uncultured Gammaproteobacteria bacterium. Lineage (GTDB taxonomy): Bacteria > Pseudomonadota > Gammaproteobacteria > Xanthomonadales > SZUA-36 > JAWXBM01. Next base: position 812 of record CBFGWJ010000573.1, read on the forward strand.
CGCACCCGCCACGGAGTTTGCCACGGAGCTTTTTGACGCCGCATCCTCCAGGCTGACGGTTCCCTGCGCTGAAAAACCCGACCCGCCCTGCGCGGCTTCCAGGTGCACTCCCAACCTCGCGGTCGTCACCTGCCCTTCCAGGAATTGCTGCAGGAAGTCGCTGGCCAGCGACGCATCGGGATTCTCCATCTGCAGATCCATTCGGGCGTAATCCGAATGCACCTGTGTTGCAACCAGGTTACGCAGCCGCAGGAAGCCTTTTTGCATCGGGCCTGCCGTCGATGTGAATTCCAGTTCAGCGAACTCCGCCGCGCTGTCATACACACCGGTGGCGGAAGGATTCCAGGCGCCACCGGTTTCGATGCGCAGGTCAAAGCTGCCGGGCTGTGCCAGGGTTGCCGGCGTCAACACCTGCCGCCGCTCCAGCATGAAACCCGCCGAAGTGAAGACCCTTGCTCCGAGCAGTTCCAGCTGTGCCTGGCCCATGTCCAGTTTCAGTTCAAACTCTTGAAGCCCGGCCGTGAAGCCCTGCCAGTGCGCGCCCTCGCCGGACGCCAGCCCGTGCGCGTCAAACTCCGCGTCGAGCGGGGACAGGTTTGAGCACAGCAGGCCCTGATTCCAACAGAGCCTGATCCGGTCAGACTGCAGCTGGTTCCCGACCAACCGGAACTGCAACACATCACCCTCCAGGAGTTGCAGCTCAAACCGTCCCAGGGCCCGCAGGTCATCCGGCATTTCCAGCTGGAATGCGCGATCCGGCCGGAATGTTCCGGGCACCACATCCAGCAGGTATTCTCCCTGCGCGCCGGATTTTCCGGCTGGCAACATTCCCTGTGCCTGCAACCGGCCGCCGCCTGACAGGCCCAATTCGAGTTCGAACGGGCGCGAACCCGTTGCATCAGCCTTGCGCATCCGCAGGTTCACATCGCCGAGCAGAACCTGTGGAGTACCGCCGGACGGGTCCCCTGGTCGCTCCAGTCGCCCTCGCTGCATTTTCCAACCCGCCCGGTCGATGGCTTGGCCCGCGGGTTGGTGACCCTTCGCCCCACGCCATTGCCGCCAGCGGCTGGCCCAGGGATACGGTTGCGGCGCATCGGCCGCCAGCTCCACTAC
>CBFGWJ010000574.1:0-1922 GCA_965652335.1 uncultured Gammaproteobacteria bacterium
GGCTCGAGGGTGCGTCCATTTGGCCAGGCCACTGCCGCGGCATCCCGTCGCAGCGGCAAATCCGGCCGGTTTTTGGTAGGGTGTTGCGCAGACAACATGGAGCCGGGCGTGCAGCATTCCAATAACGACGTATCAAGAAAATTCAGGCTGGGTTTCATCCGCCTGCACATTCACCCAACGGTGTTCGGCATATCGGCGCTGCTGATCATCGGTTTCGTGTTCATCACCCTGGCGCAGCTCGACAGTGCCGAGAGCTTTTTCCAGACCATCAAATTCTGGATCACCGACCGCTTCGGTTGGCTGCTGATCCTGCTGGTGCAGGGGTTTCTCCTGTTCTGCGTTTACCTCGCCCTCAGCCGGTTCAGCCATGTTCGCATCGGCGGTGCGGATGCCAGGCCGGATTTTTCAAGGCTTTCCTGGTTCGCCATGCTGTTTGGCGCCGGCATGGGCATCGGCCTGTTGTTCTACGGCGTTGCCGAGCCGGTGCTGCATTTCCTTCAGCCGCCAATAATTCCGGGCGAAACCGGCACTGCCGCAACCCGGGCGATGGACATCACCTTCCTGCACTGGGGCTTCCATGCCTGGTCCATTTACGCCCTGGTAGGTCTTTCGCTGGCCTTTTTTTCCTACAACCGCGGGTTGCCGCTGACAATCCGCAGCGCCTTTTATCCCTTGCTGGGCGATCGCATCTACGGGCCGCTGGGCACGGCCATCGATGTGATGGCAGTGGTTGCGACGCTGTTCGGGGTGGCCACCTCGCTGGGTTTTGGCGTGGCGCAGATCAATGCCGGCCTGAATTTCCTGTTCGGCGTGGCCATCGATACCGAAACGCAGGTGCTGCTCATCATGGGCATTACCCTGGTGGCCACGGCATCGGTGGTGTCCGGGCTGAATCAGGGCATACGCCGGCTGAGTGAATTCAACCTGCTGATCGCGGCCGTGTTGCTGGCGTTTGTGCTGGTTGGCGGGCCCACCCTGTTCCTGCTGAAATCATTTGTCCAGAACACCGGGCATTACCTGCAGAACCTGATGTTGCTGGGAAGCTGGACCGCCAGCTACCAGGCGGAGTCGGACTGGCAGGGCAACTGGACGCTGTTCTACTGGACCTGGTGGATTGCCTGGTCGCCCTTTGTCGGCATGTTCATCGCGCGCATTTCGCGCGGCCGCACGATACGCGAATTCCTGCTGGGCGTATTGCTGGCGCCTACCTTGCTAACCTTCCTGTGGTTCAGTGTATTTGGCGGCACGGCCATCTACACCGAGCTGCAGGGGGTCGAGTCGATTGCGGTGGCCGTCAACCAGAACATCGCCACGGCTTTGTTCGAGCTGTTGAATTATTACCCGCTGTCCACCATCACATCGCTGTTCGCCATATTGTTGGTGTTCGTGTTCTTCGTAACTTCGTCTGACTCGGGCTCGCTGGTGATCGATATCATCACCGCCGGTGGCAACCTGAATCCGCCGGTGGCGCAACGCATCTTCTGGGCCCTGACGGAAGGCGTGGTGGCCGCCGTACTGCTTTCGGGCGGCGGGTTGCTGGCCCTGCAAACCGCGGCCATCACCACCGGCTTGCCGTTTGCGCTGGTGATGGTGTTCATGTGCGTCGGACTGTTCAAGGCACTGAACCAGGAAGTGCCACTTGTTCCTGTTCCGGCCAAACAGGACAGACGGTTGTCCACCCCGGAATCAAAACACGCGAACCGCGCAGAGCTCACAGGCGATACCGATGGTTGAGGCCCGCCTGGAACCGGGTGTCAGCGTGAACCGGAACCATTCTTTTCGGTGAGGATTTCGCCAACCTGGAGTATTGGCGAGGCATCCACCCGTTCCGCATCCATGATTTCAGCAATGCGCTCCAGCGCCGATACGAGCATTTTCTGCTCCCAGGATTCCAGCTGCTGAAAGCGGTTGACGAATTCCTC
>CBFGWJ010000575.1:0-1916 GCA_965652335.1 uncultured Gammaproteobacteria bacterium
GGCGAACCGACTTCTGCCGCAAACGGCGGCGCGGCAAGAGAGCCATACCAGAAGCGCTTGTCAGGGCCGAAATCCATGTAGTGGTCTACCGATTCATGGTAGGCGCCGGCTTCCCAGCGGCCCCAGCCAGCCACCGATTTCCAGTCCGCCGCGACGCGCACCTGTTCGTTGTCGAGCAGGTCCATGCGCTGGTTCGGATAAAGCTGCTGCGGCATGTCCTGGTAACCGAAACGCAACTCCAGCAAATCCTGGTCATTCTTCCAGGCAAAGGCCAGAGTATGGTTGGCCGTTTCATACGCCGATGACCCCACTTCGGCCCGCGGCAACGTGTGGCCCGGACGGCCGGTGGCATCGTAGCCCTTGAAATCACCGCCCGCGGTGTAATTGTCCGCCTCGCTCCAGGCACCGGAATAGCGCAGGCTCATGGTCTCTGCTGCCAGCACCGCGCTGGCGCTGCCCTCGAAAGCGTCATTGTTGCTGCGATAGAACGATGCCACTTCCGCGCTGAGAATACGCTCCTGGCCGGGGCCGGCAAATTCCGGGGCTTTGGTTTCAGCGATGATCGTGCCGCCAATGCTGTCGCCACCCACGCTCACCGGGGCAATACCGGCATAAACGTGCAGGCTGCCGACATTGACCGGATCCACATAGGAGAGCGGCGGGTTCATATGGTTGGGGCATGCCGCAACCAGGTCCATGCCATCCAGTTTGATGCGCAGGCGATCATCCGCGAGGCCATGAATGGCTGGCAGGCTGGACACACCGCCGGCGCCATTCAGGCTCACGCCTGGAATACCCAGCAGCAGGCCGGCCGTGTCACTGGCAGCGCTCGATTGCCGGCGGATCGATGCGCCGTCCACTTCGGAATAGCCGGGAAAAGACTCCGCTATCACATCACCTTCGACCTGGATGGGTTCCAGTTCAGTGACTTCTTCGGCTCGCATCGCCGCCGGGCTGGCCAGCAGCGGAAGCAGCAGCCAGGCCTGAAGCAATGGCCCGGAGCTGCAAATGAATTTTTTGATCGACATGATGTTCAACTTCCTGAAAGTCAACTTGCTTTGCAGGTTCAACCGCCCGGCAGCAACGCCAGCCGGTTTGCGAACATGCGTCCACAATCACTGGCCCGCTTGAGCGGCCTGGAACCTGCTAATGAAAAGGAACTTCAGGAAAGGGACGGCGGAGCGCGGGTGAGATAATCAGTAAACTCCACCGCGGGGTGAAGCCGGTCTTTGACCGGAATGAAGAGCGCGAATGAACCGGGAGCCAGCGTCACGATCGACGGCGGCATCAATATCTGCACCGAACCCGCCATCTTGAACAGCGTCAGGGCCGGGCAATGCTCCGTGTCATCCGGAGTTTCAGGAGCGGTAGCCGTGAGGTCCAGCGCCGGGCCACTCGAAGCATGTTGCTCATGCCCGGCGCCGGCGTGATCGTCATGGGATGTTGGCCCGGCGGTTTCCGGCAGGCCGGATTGAGCACCATGCATGGCATGGTCATGGCCCGTCTCAAGTGCTGCCAGGCCCGCCAGCTTTTTCGAACCCATCAAAGTGCACTGTTCAACCACCCGCTGGCCGTGAGCATCGTGGCCGACCATCGGTGTGACCAGGTAGGCCAGGAATGGCTGGAACATGAAGCCCAGGGTCAACAGCCACGCAACCGCGAGCCGCCGGCGGCGCTTGGCCGGTAAGCGGATCACTGCTGGAAATGCACTTGAAAGGCGAACCACTTGGGGCTCCAGGGCGTCACTGCAGCCCGGCGGTCGGGCTGAACATACTGGCATTATCCTGCCCGGCAGGACTTCCGGCAACCGCCCCGCACCGGCCATCAGGCGCCATCAGGGGCCAGTGGAGCCAATCCGTGGCTAGTACCTGAAACCAATCATGTTCCATTCCATGAAAATGAACAGCAGGAACACG
>CBFGWJ010000576.1:0-1914 GCA_965652335.1 uncultured Gammaproteobacteria bacterium
AGGCCAAACGCCTCTGGCCAAACGCTCAGGCGGGCATCACCACTTTGGCATCGGCCGCATTGCGGGCAACTGACTTCATGCCGTTCTTGCAACCGGTTTCGGATTTGTACATCTGGCTGCGGCCGATCTCCTGGCCATTGGTCGCTTTCAGTACAAAAAAGGCCCGTCCGTCTTTGGCCGTACGGCATTCAAAGCGTTTTGGATCGGCCGAATTCTTGCGTACCGACTCAATGCCGGCGGCACAGGCCTTGGGGGTTTTGTATCCTTCGCTCTGCAGAATGGTCTCGCCATTGCCGGCCTTGAGTACGAAATAGTCCTGTCCATCCTTGCCTTTGCTCACTACAAATTTACCTGCCACTGTCTGTCTCCTTCAGTTGTAACTTTCAAACCGCCATCGAACCACGGCTGCGGCGCGATGACCGGGCCACTGTAGCAAAAAACCGTAAGCGCGGTTCTGACCGGGGTCATTGTCCTGATCACTGGACAGGTCATACGCCGGCAGCCTGGCCGCGGATTCAATCGCGTGGGTGATTGCCCGTGGTTTGCCCGAATTCAGCGCACTTTCGGCGTGGCGGTTTCTGCATACTTCACCCACCGATGCACACAGCGACCCGGGAAGCCATGCCATGAAAATCTTTGTTCCCCTCAGTGACGAACAGCTGGAACAACTCACGGGCCAGGAAATCCCCATGCCTTACCAACCCGGTTGCGTGACCCTGGCGCAGCTGGAGCGGGCCCAGCGGGCTCAACCGGCCCGCCCGCTCAGTCCAGATCCAGCTCCAGCGCATCGCCCGGCTGCACGCCCAGTTGCTGCGCTTTTCCCGCGTTGAGCTCCAGCACATAGCGAGCCGGCCCGGTGCTGGGGTAGCTGGGGCACTGCCGGGTGCGGCAGGGAGGGGTGTTTTCCGACACGCTCACCAGTTTCAGCTCCGCATCGAAATAGAAGATATCCAGCGGAATGCGTGTGTTCTTCATCCAGAAGCTGCGCCAGGCTTCAGTGGGAAAAATGAACAGCATGCCATGGTCATCAGCCATCTCGTCGCGGAACATCAGCCCCAGTTGCTGCTCCTCCGGGGTGGTCGCCAGTTCCACGCTGAACCATTCGCCACCCAGGCGCACCCGCGGTTCTTCCGACTGGCAGGAAGTGGTGCAGAACAGCATCAGCAGAAGGATGGGCCAAAGGCGCAGGTTCATGGTTTGATCTCGTGCAGGCTGGTCGGATCCAGCCTGCATCCTAGCGGCTTGCGAAAGCGCAGTCGACCACCGGCCAACCCGCCGCGTGCCCCTGGCGGAAATTTGCGATTCGACGCAAAATCACCGGTGCAAAAGTCCTTGCGCTCTTCTATGCTTTGATCATCCAACCAAGCGGAGTACCGGAATGAAAACGTTTGTCATTTTGCGCCGTGGCGCATGGGAAGATGAGCCGGAGCTTGAAGATGCCGCAGCCGAGTCTACCCGGGTTGCAGATGAGGAAATGCCTGGGCAGGTGAAGTGGATCCGCTCCTACGTCATCGAGGAAGAGGATGGCACGTTGGGAACGGTTTGCATCTACCAGGCCGAGGACGAGGACGCCATCATGGAACATGCGCAACGCGCGGAACTGCCGGCGGATGAAGTGCTCGCGGTAGCCAATACGGTGATCGTCCGCGACGATCCCTGAGCTCACGTGGGTAACGGGAGCCAGCGGCAGGCGCCAGCCGGGCCGAGGGGGCAGGCCATGCCGTGGGAGCGAGCCATGCTGTGGGAGCGAGTCATGCTGTGGGAGCGCGCCAAGCTGTGGGAGCGAGCCATGCTCGCGACTGACACACCCGTCGGCAGCATGGCTGCCTCCCACTGCCCGGTCACAAACCGCCTGTAGGAGCAAGCCATTCTCGCGACAGCCGGACGTCAGTTGGTGTGAGCCACCTGCACATT
>CBFGWJ010000577.1:0-1906 GCA_965652335.1 uncultured Gammaproteobacteria bacterium
GAAAAGCTTGGCGAAAAGCTTGGCGCTGGGAATTCGTTCGAACACTGATAAACTGAAGTGTGATGAAAATCCATCCCGACCAAACTGCACAGCAGGGTGCGAAGCCTGGAGAGGGCCGCAAGCGCCGGAGCAGCTTGCTCTGGTTTGAACGAATCACACTGGTCTTCGGTTTGGTCCTGCTGCTGGCTTTTGGCGGCATCCGCCTGGGGCAGGATGAAGCCGGAAATGCCGGGCTGGAAGCGTTTTACCAGCAGGTGCATGCCGCTGGGCCCGAAGGCCCGCTTCCGGCAACCGTCAGGCACGCCAATGCCGAACCTGCGGGTCCCGGCGCCGGGAATTCCGCAGCAGCGGAACTGCACAGCCGTCCTCCGGAATTCGTACTGTGGTCGGAAAAACGCGTTCACGAATACCGGCAAAGCCTGTTGCAGGAGATCGGCCCTCCCCTGGGTGTGTTGCGCATCGAAAGGCTGGATATTGAAGTGCCGGTGTACAACGGCACCGATGATTTCGTGCTGAATCGTGGCGTGGGCCGGATCATGGGAACTGCCCGGGTTGACGGTGCCAGTAACCTCGGTATCGCCGGTCACCGGGATGGTTTTTTTCGCGGCCTGAAAGACATTCGGGCCGGGGACATGCTGGAGTTGCAAACGGTCCATGGAGCAGTGCAGTACCGGGTAGGCTCCACGGTAATCGTTGATCCAAGTGATGTGTCCGTGCTGGCGCCTACAAGGGAAAGGGTGCTGACACTGGTCACCTGCTACCCGTTCTACTTCGTTGGCCATGCGCCCAAACGATTCATCGTGCAAGCGACCGCCGTATCCCCAATTGCAATGAACTGAGTGAGGAAACCATGAAAACTTCGATTCGAGTATCAATGCTGGCCCTGGCAGCCAGCGCCGGATTTTCCGTCAATGCCTCAGCCCAATCTCCCACCTGCGCCGACGTGGTCTGGAGCGCAGCCATGCTGGAAGCAACCCCGAACATTGCCAACCATTGCCTGGAAATGGTTGAGCGAGGTGGTGAATGGTATGCCAAAGTCCAGACTAAAATCGTTCGCCATGGAGCCAACTCCACGGTGGTACGTTACCGCGAACCGGATGGCAGCTGGAGCGCCGCCGAACGCGCTTACCCGCCGCGGGGTTTCACCGCGGAAATCGGTGGTCAGGAAGTATTGATTTCGCAGACGGTGCCAGGGCAGGAACTGAATGTATATGCCAGCAGCCAGGGTGGTGAGAACTTCACCATTCCGATGCTGGCTGCCACGGCACCCGAGTCAGCCGCGGCCCCGGAACCCGCGGCAGCACCGGAGCCCGCCGCGGTGCCGGAACCCGCTGAAGAGGCTTATGAAGAGCCGGCACCGGCCATGTTGCCCACCACGGCCGGGCAGGCGGGTTGGCTGGCTGTCCTGGGCGCCATGCTCCTGTTGGCGGCGAGTGTGGCCCATGTGGTCAGGAGCCGTGGCTGAACCGCTTTGCCGGGCAGCTTAATTACAGGGACAAAGGGCGCCAGGTGGCGCCCTTTTTTTGGAGCGGTTGCGCGGTTCAGCCGGCCTGAGGATGGGCGCTGGACTGCGCGAGTTCTTGACATCCGGGAATTGCCCCTTAGGGTGTTGAATACAGTTGCGGATGCAAGAGCACAGGAAACTTGAAAATAACTGATCAAAACAGATTGCGGGGTTTGCGCTGGCTGGTGTTGGCCGGCCTTATGTCTCAGCCGGGCTATTCGGCAGCGCAGGATGGGGATGACGCTGAGCCCGCACTGGTGCTGGACCCCATCGTCGTGGTTGCCAGCCGGCGGCCGCAGCCGCTGTCCACCATCGCTGCGCACATCACCGTGATAGATGCTGGCGAAATCCGGCAGAACCTGGTGGAGGATGTCGATGGCCTGCTGCGCTATGAGCCCGGCC
>CBFGWJ010000578.1:0-1897 GCA_965652335.1 uncultured Gammaproteobacteria bacterium
TTCGACCATGACCGCCACGCCGCCCTGGGCGTAGCCTTCGTAGCGGATTTCCTCGTAGCTGACGCCTTCAAGTTCACCCGCGGCTTTCTTGATGGTGCGCTCGATGGTGTCCTTGGGCATGTTGACGGCGTTGGCCTTGAGAATTGCCAGGCGCAACCGCGGATTGGCATCGGGGTCACTGCCCCCTTCACGCGCGGCTACCGAAAGCTCGCGATTGATGCGGGTGAAAACCTTGCCGCGTTTGGCGTCTACCTTGCTCTTGCGGTGTTGTATGTTGGCCCATTTACTGTGTCCGGCCATGGGAGTTCTTCCTTTGCATTCGGTGGGTTGATCAGGTGAATGGATAAAACGGGCAATTTTATCATGAACCAGCCGGGCAACCAGCCAGGCTCAAAAAATTCAGGGCAGCGGAGTGATCTGCCGGCGTGACCGCAGCATGCGATCCATGGAGATCACCAGCAGCGCAGCCCAGATACAGCCAAAGGCCACGGCATGCCCCTGTGTGAACGCCTCGCCGAACAGGAATACGGCAGTCAGGAACGTCAGCGTTGGCGAGATGTACTGGAAGTAGCCCAGCGTGGTGAGCGTCATGTGACGCGCGGCGGTATTGAACCAGATCAGCGGCAGTACCGTAATCAAACCGGACAGCGCCAGCAGGACATCCAGGTGAATGCTGACCTGGGCAAAGGCCCGGGTGCCCTGCTGTGTCGCGAATATCAGGTAAGCCACCGCCGGCGCGCTCAGCAACAGGCTCTCCCACAGGAGGCCGATCATCGGCCCGACATCGAGTTTCTTGCGCAATAATCCATAGGTGCCGAATGACAAAGCCAGTCCCAGCGAAATCCACGGCGCAACCCCAAGGTACCAGGTAAGGTAAGCTGTGCCCAGCGCAGCCACCAGCACCGCGGCCGTCTCCAGCGGACTGAGCCGTTCCTTGAAAAACAGGTAGCCCAGCAACACGTTCACCAGCGGATTGATGAAGTAACCCAGGCTGGTGGCCAGCACCTGTTCATGCGCCACCGCCCAGACGAACAACAGCCAGTTGAACGCAAGCACCAGGCCGGAAAACATCAGGCCGAGTAACTTGCGGCGGTGCAGCCGCATGCGCTGTACAAACGATGTTCCGTCCCGCAACAGCAGGAACCCGGTGAGCATCGGTAGCGACCAGAGTATGCGATGGGCGATGATCTCCATCGGTGGCACGGCAGCGAGCCACTTGAAGTAGATCGGCACCACGCCCCAGGTGATAAAGGCCGCCAACGCAGCGGTAACACCCAGCCGGGAGTGGTCGTTCCCGGCATTCACCGGAATCAGCCTTTCGCCAGGGTCTGGATGTGCAATTCCTTCACCTGGCTGTCGGGCACTGCGGAAGGCGCTCCGGTCAGCAGGCACTGGGCCGTGGTGGTTTTGGGGAACGCAATCACATCGCGGATGGAATCCTCACCCGACATGAGCGCTGAAACACGATCCAGCCCGAAGGCGATACCGCCGTGCGGCGGCGCGCCATATTTGAGCGCATCCAGCAGGAAGCCGAACTTGAGTTCCGCCTCGTCCGGGCCGATGCCCAACAGGTCGAACACCGCCTGCTGCATGGCCGGCGTGTGGATACGAATCGAGCCGCCACCAATTTCGGCGCCGTTCAGCACCATGTCGTAGCCCTTGGACAATGAGCCGCCGGGGTCGGCCCGCAGCGCTTCCGGGCTGTTTTCCACCGGCGCGGTGAACGGATGGTGCATGGCCATGAAGCGGCCGGACTCCTCATCCCACTCGAACATCGGGAACTGCGTGACCCACAGGGGCTGCCAGCCTTCAAGCACCAAGCCCAGGTCCAGCGCGCTGCGAACCCGCAACTGGCCCATGAAGTTGCTGACCGCAAGCCAGTCGCCGGCGCCAAAGA
>CBFGWJ010000579.1:0-1888 GCA_965652335.1 uncultured Gammaproteobacteria bacterium
GCCAGGCCCAGCAGGCGCCTGAAGGTGGGACATTCCATGTGGCTGGGCGCGGAGCATACCGCCGCATGTTGCAGGCCGTCGCGCATGCGGGTCAGTTGGCGGATCGAATCATCGAGCTGCGCGGCCTTGCGCCGCAGCATGTCGCGGTCGATTTCGGGTGTGTCACCTGAGCCGATCATGCCGTGGATCTCCTCCAGGGAAAACCCGGCCGCCCGCCCCAGCGAAATCAGTGCCAGCCGCTCCAGTACCTTGTCTTCAAACAGCCGCTTCAGGCCTTTGCGGCCCACCGAGCGGACCAGTCCGAGTTCCTCGTAATAGCGCAGCGTCGATGCCGGCAGCCCGGACTGGCGGGCAACCTCAGAAATATCCAGCATGGGGTATTGACCTCAAGTTGACTTGAAGTTGTAGATTAGGGCCTGTTTACACTACTTGAATGTACGCTGTTGTGACTGAAACCGCACCCATCAAGGCGCGAGAAGCGAAGTTTGGTGACTCCAAATGAGCGCCGAGCAACGCAGAGGGGTGCGGTTTCAGCCGCAACCCGAAGGGCCGGGGCCATTTTTCCACCTGGCAGCGTTGTCGCTCGTTCATGTAGCGGTGCTACACCTCACTCGCTCCGCCTTGCCAGCCGAAAAAATGGCCGCCGGCAGCGATCATTCAAGTAGTGTGAACAGGCCCTGTCACCACTCAATCATTGGAACCAACCGGAAACCTGCCATGAACCCCCTGCCTGCTGATTTTTTTGCCGTGCTTTTCACCGGCATTGGAGCGACTGCAATGCTCGACTTGTGGTCGGTGCTGCGAAAACACTGGCTGGGAATGGCCCCGCCCAACTACGGCCACGTGGGCCGCTGGATGGCCGGCTGGCCACATGGCCGGTTCATGCAGGAGTCGATTGCAACCGCCGCCCCGGTGCGGGGCGAACGGCTGCTGGGCTGGGTGGCCCATTACGCCATCGGCATCGGCTATGCCGTGTTGCTGGTGCTGCTGTTTGGCAGGACCTGGTTGCATCAACCCACGCCCGGACCGGCCCTGCTGGTGGGCCTGGCTACGGTTGCCGCGCCATTTTTCCTGATGCAACCCGGCATGGGCGCAGGCATTGCCGCTTCCCGCACTCCCAACCCGGCGCTGGCACGGCTGCACAGCCTGTTGTCGCACGCCATTTTCGGGCTGGGGATGTTTTGCAGCGCCTGGTTCGCCAAAGCGTTGGTTTCCATTGGCTGACTTTCAAACACCTTTTCACATTCACTATTTCGAGGACCATCAAATGCGTATTCCCGCCCGTTATTCACCCCTGCTGTTCAGCGCCCTGTTGTCGGCCATCATGGTCTGCATCGTCTCCGCCTTCGTGCTGTTGATCTCCCGAGGCATTCATGCCGGCTTTGCTGCCCAATGGCTGAAAAGCTGCCTGACCACCTGGCCGGTGGCATTTCCCACCGTCGCTTTCGTTGCTCCGCTGGTGCGGCAAATCGTCGCCCGTGTTACCGTCGCCCCTAGCCATGGAAACCAGAGCGCCCCGATTCGATAACAGTTATGCCCGGCTACCCGAGCGCATGTACGCCCGGGTGCCGCCCGCCCCCTCGGAACAGCCGGAGCTGATCCGCGTCAACCGCAAACTGGCGGCCGAGCTTGGCCTGGACCCGGCCTGGCTGGCCTCTGGGGCTGGCGTCGCGATGGTGTCAGGCAACGCCCTGCCGGACGGCGCCGACCCGATCGCCATGGCCTATGCCGGCCACCAGTTCGGCGCCTGGAACCCGCAACTCGGCGATGGCCGGGCGTTGCTGATCGGCGAAGTACTCAACCCGGTCGGCGAGCGCTTCGATATCCAGCTCAAGGGCTCAGGACGCACGCCGTTCTCCCGTGGTGGTGATGGCCGCGCCGCGCTGGG
>CBFGWJ010000580.1:0-1887 GCA_965652335.1 uncultured Gammaproteobacteria bacterium
ATCTCAACCGCGTGATTGAATGGCTCCATCAGGAAGAAATCGACAAGCTCAGCCGCCCGGTGGACCGCAAGGAATGGTTCATGACGCCGCAGACGGTCAATGCCTACTACGACCCAACGAAGAACGAGATCGTCTTTCCGGCGGCCCGCCTGCAACCACCGTTTTTCCAGCTGAATGCCGACGATGCCATCAACTACGGTGCTGTTGGCGGCGTTATAGGGCATGAAATCTCGCACGGCTTTGATGACCAGGGCAGCAAGTTCGACGGTGATGGCAACCTGAACAACTGGTGGACCGATGCCGATCGCGCTGCCTTTGAAGCCAGGACTTCGGTACTGGTGAACCAGTACAACGCCATCGAGCCCTTGCCCGGCATGCACATCAATGGCGAGCTGACCCTGGGCGAAAACATTGGCGACCTTTCGGGCGTCGCGATGGCCTACCGGGCCTACATCCGAAGCCTGGACGGGCAGGAAGCGCCCGTGATTGACGGTTTTACCGGCCCGCAGCGCTTTTTCATCGGCTATGCCATGTCACGGCGCGGCAAATACCAGGAGGCTTCCGCCATCAGCCAGCTGAGCTCCGATCCGCATTCGCCCCTGAAGTACCGGGTTAACGGAATTTACCCGAACATCAATGCATTTCATGAAGCTTTCGGCACAAAAGAAGGCGATGGCATGTGGCTGGCGCCAGCGGAGCGGGTGCACATCTGGTAAGCGTTCCCCATCACCGGGTTGCCCGGTGCGCCGGCCGTTAAGTAGCGGCTGGAGTCATGGCGGCGAGATGGATGACGTTCACCTGGGCCAGCCCCAGCCGTGCATCCTGCACGGCCGGTGGTTTATGATACTTGCAGAACAAGACTGTGGATTTTTCCACGATTCCAGCAAGCGAGGGTTCCACCATTTCACGCCAACCCCACACCTATCCCGTCGAACTGGACGGGGTGACGCTGCAGGTCAATGAATGGCCGGGCGACAGCGACCCGGTGTTGCTGCTGCACGCCACCGGTTTCCACAGCCGTTGCTGGGACAGCATTGCCCGGCAACTTGAAAATGTGCACATACTTGCCGTGGATGCCCGCTTCCATGGCGGCAGCGACAACCACGGACAGCCCAACTGGCAACTGATGGCGGCTGATATTGAACAACTGGTGCGGCAACTCGACCTGCAGCGGGTGGTGGCTGCCGGTCACTCGATGGGCGGCTATATCACCGCCCTGGTGGCAGCCCACCTGGCGCCGCGATTCAGGCAGCTGGTACTGATTGATCCAACCATTTTCTCGCGGGAGATCTACCGGAAGTATTTCGGTTCGAAAGCCTGGGTTGATCCGGCTGAAAGCCCGGTGAGCCGCCGCAAGAACAACTGGCAAAGCGCTGACGAGATGTACCAGCGGTTTCGGGACCGCGAGCCATTCTCCAGGTGGCAGGACGAGGTGTTGCGCGATTACTGCAATTACGCCCTGCGCGAAGCGGCTGACGAATCCAGCCTGCAGCTGGCCTGTGACCCGCTGCACGAAGCCGCCATGTACCTGAATCACCAGGGTTACGAAGCGATTTTTGAAGAGCTGCCGAAACTCACCATGCCGGTAACCGTGATGCGGGCACGGCCTGATCCCGGCGATTTCTTCAACCTGGCCGCTTCACCCACCTGGCCCGAACTGGCCGGCGCCCTGCCTCGCGGTCGTGACGTATACCTGCCGCACCTGTCGCACTTCATTCCGATGGAAAATCCGGCGCTGGTGGCCAGGGTGATTCGGGAAGCGGTGGGTTCCGGATCGAATACGGACTGACGGAGCGGCGCATTTGTGTCCGTCATTCCGGGCCGAAGTCACATCGTCATGCCGGGCTCGACCCGGCATCCAGTTCCCGCGTGTTATTGGATCCCGGC
>CBFGWJ010000581.1:0-1884 GCA_965652335.1 uncultured Gammaproteobacteria bacterium
CGGCTTCGGGTGCGCGAGACTGGTAGTCGTCGCCGAGGTACTGCAGCAGGCGCTCGATGGCCGGCAGGTTCGTTCCATTCAGGACTTCTTCGATCCCCGATTGCAGCCGCTCGCGATCCTCAGCCTGCAGTTGCAGCGTGCGTGATTCATCCACCGCCACCAACTGCGGCAGGTTGCTTTCGAAACCGGTAAACACCGCCCGAACCCCGGGCAGCGCGGCCTTGGGCAGCCGCACTCCACGCTCGGCCTGCCCTTCCAGCTTGTCTGACTGGTCGTTTACGAAGCGGCCAATATCGGCCACCAGGGCCAGGTAGGCATCAACATCCTCCGTCGAATTGAGCGGCGCCGAACGCAGCGCGGTGGGCAAAATCGAGCTGAAGATGAAACCCGCCTGGTAGGGCGTCAGCGAAAAGCCCTGCCAGTAGAACTCCGCCTGCTCGATCATGAGCTCAAGCTGCCGATGCAGCATGGCGGCGGTGAGTTGCTGCTGGTGGTCCAGGCTGGCGGTATCGATGGCCTGCAATTCCTGCAGCAAACCCGCGGCGAACTCGGCGTCTGCCTGCTGCGCCGCCAGGGTGGGATCAGGCAGTTTCTTGACCGGCTTGCCGGACAGTGCCGCCAGGAACGGGCTGCTGACCGCTGAACGCTCCATGTATGCATCCAGCAACGCAACCAAAGCATCATTGGCGGCAGCTTCCTGGCTGCCCGCGGCGCCTGTTTCGGCGGCAGGCTCGCCAGCAGGCAGGGTCACCGCCGTACCAGCGGCAGACTTGGCACTGTCGCGTTCCGAATCGCCGGTGGGATGGCCGGACTGCTCGTTACAGCCGGCTGCCAGCAGCACCAGCGCCATCGCTATCGCCATTGGCGCCGGCAGAGACTTTGCAGGTAATTTCATGGGAATAGCCTACTCTTGGGTCGCTGTTATCAGCAGGATTTATTGTCCTGCCTGATCGGAAAGGGTACTCAAGCAAAGACGCAAATCAGTTGGTATACCCCATGCCGGCACAGGCCGGAGCCCGTTGAGGCCCGCCGCCGCATTCGCGTCACAGTTGCCATATCCCCCTGGCGTGCGAGGAGTTCCAACCATGAGTGAACGCAGACAATTCATCAAAACCACCGGACTGGGCGGCCTGGGCCTGGCCGCTGCCGGCCTCGGCGCTTTCTCCTCTGGCGCTTCTGCTGTCAGCAACGGACTGGTGCCGGGCCTTGGGCTGAACACCCAGGGTCCCAAGGAAGTAGTCCGGGGCAGGAAAGCGGTCGCCAGCAGCCAGAGCCCCATTGTCACCCAGACCATGCTCGACACGCTGGAAGCGGGCGGCAATGCGGTGGATGCCATCATCGCCGGCTGCATCACCCAGGCCACGGTGCAGATCGACATGACCAACCACACCGGCACGGTCAGCGCCCTGGTGTATGAAGCCAGGACCGGCAAAGTGCATTACCTCAACAGCATGGGCACGCTCGTCCCCAACCTCCCGCCGTTCCGCACCTATCCCGCCGGTGTCGGCGGCGTGGCGGCCGGTTCGCCCATGTCCTGCATTCCCGGCTTCATGCCCGGTATGCAGGCACTGCATGAAAAGTTCGGCAGCATGAAATGGTCAACCCTGGTCGAGCCCGCCATTCCCTGGGCCGAGGACGGCTTTCCGGTGGACGAATTCACCCGCACGGTGCTGGATTACGAACTCGACGGCAACCTGTTCTTTCCTGACATGCGCCAGCTGTTCGCGCCGGACGGCTTCACCCCGTCCGTGGGTGAAAAGCTGAAGAACCCGGCGCTGGGCAAGACCCTCAGGAACCTGGCCAAGGAAGGGCCGGAATACTTCACCCAGGGCGGCTGGGCGCAGGAGTTTGTGAAGCTGGCGAATGAACTCGGCTGGGGCATCA
>CBFGWJ010000582.1:0-1882 GCA_965652335.1 uncultured Gammaproteobacteria bacterium
GTCCGGACTGGCAGCCGGGCCATCATGGCCTTCGGCGCATTCCCGGCCACCCGCTTGGGATGGTGGTTGGTAGTTGCACTGCTGGCCCTGTTGCTGGGAGGCTGCGCCACCAGCAACGCAACGCTCAGTGACCCGGCCAAAGACCCCTGGGAACCATTCAACCGCAAGGTGCACGGTTTCAACGAAGGTTTCGACAAGGCAATTGCCCGGCCGGTTGCCACCGCCTATGACAAGGTCATGCCCGATGCGCCGCAACGCGGTGTGCGGAATTTCTTCCGCAATCTCGGTTACCCGGTAAACCTGTTGAACCTGCTGTTGCAGGGCAAGTTTGAGGGCGCTTTCAATGCCACCGGTCGCTTCCTGATCAACTCCACCGTAGGCCTGCTGGGGTTTTTTGACGTGGCTTCCAAAGAGGGCCTGCCCGATTACGACGAGGATTTCGGCCAGACCCTGGCCGTCTGGGGCTGGAAGGACAGCCGCTACCTGGTGGTGCCTTTCCTGGGGCCTTTCACGATACGCGACCTCGGTGGCCGTTCGTTTTACGGTTACGCCCACCCGGTCACCTGGGCCATACGTGAGCACGACCAGTACTGGCCGTTTGTAATCGACCTGATTTCCCTGCGCGCCGAGCTGTTGCCGTTCCAGGGAGATATCGATTCAGCCAGCGACCCTTACCTGTTCGTTCGCGATGTCTACCTGCAGAACCGCGAATTCAAGATCTACGACGGCGAACCTCCCGAACCGGACTACGAAGCACTGCTCGAAGAATAACCCCGGGTTCAGCGCCAGCTTGTTGCCAGGCCAAGCAGGGGCTAAGCTGAGCCACCGTGAGGGCAAGCAACACACAACGGATTGCAAGGGCGATGCTGGTACTCAGCCTGGCGCTGTGGGGTTTACTTGCGCTTGGCTGTCGCCCGGAGGAAGGCGCGCCGGCAGCCGGGCCGCAAACCAGCGTGTACCGCCACTCCATGGATGGAGCGCCCACCAGCCTCGACCCGATCCATGCATCCAGCATTTACGCGAACTTCCTGGTGGTCAATCTGTACGACACCCTGTACCGCTACAGTTACCTGGCACGCCCTTACGAACTCGCACCCAACCTGGCTGAAAGCCTGCCGGAAGTTTCGGCGGACGGACTGATCTACACCATTCGCCTCAAGCCGGGTGTGTACTTCGTGGATGACCCCGCCTTTCCTGAGGGCAAGGGCCGTTTGCTGAAAGCGGAGGATTTCGTCTACTCCATGAAACGGCACTTCGACCCGGACCTGCGGTCGCAGGGCAGCTGGATGTGGCAGGGCAAGATTGTCGGCCTGGATGAATGGAAAGCAGGCGGCGCCGATTACGCCGCGGAGATTCCCGGCTTGCGGGCGCTGGACGACCGCACGCTGCAGATCCAGCTGATCTCACCGTTCCCTCAACTCACGCATACGCTGGCCCAGGGCTATTCAGCCATCGTGCCGGCTGAAGCCGCCAGTCATTACGGCGCCGAGTTTGGCGTGCATCCGGTGGGCTCGGGGCCTTTCCGCCTGCGATCGTTTGACAGCACGCGCGCCGTGTTGCTGCGCAATAGAAAGTTCCGGTCCGAACCATTCAGCCTGGTGAGCGAAGGCTACGACCCGGAAAGCCAGCAGACCTATGGACTCGAGGTGCTGGAAGGCGAATCGCCGCCATTTGTCGACCGCGTCGAAGTTGAATTCATAGCCGAGGATGCGGCGCGATGGAACGCCTTCCATTCCGGCCTGCTGGATTTCATCAAGGTGCCGGTCACCCAGTTCGACAGCGTGCTGGGCAGCCGCGAGCCACCACGGCTCAACGAGGAACTGGCCGGCCAATACCACCTGCTGGCGAATGTCGAATCCGGCTTCGTGCACACCGATTTCAA
>CBFGWJ010000583.1:0-1881 GCA_965652335.1 uncultured Gammaproteobacteria bacterium
ACCATTTGGTTCCTGCTTCCGCTGGCGCACCGTTCCGGCTGGGTGGATCATCCCGGCCTGCGCAAAACCCATGAGCAGGCAACGCCGGTGGTGGGTGGAGTGGGTATCCTCGTCGCCTGGTTCCTGGGGCTGGTGCTGACGTCCGATTCGATATTCTCGCCTGATGGCGGCATTGTCTGGCTGGGTTTGGGTGCTCTGCTGTTGCTGGTGGTGGGTGCTGCCGATGACATGAAAAGCATGAGCGCCTTCGTGCGCTTCCTGCTGCAAACCTGCGCGGCACTGATGATGATAGGCCCCGCCGGAATCATGCTGACGGACTTTGGCGCGCTGTTCACCAGCAATACCCTGGAACTCGGAATCCTGTCGGTGCCGATAACCGTTTTTGCTGCGTTGGGGGTGATCAACGCCTTCAACATGATCGACGGCATGGACGGCCTGGGTGGCACGATTTTCCTGATAACGGCCGCACCGATGGCAGTATTTGCCTGGGCCCATGGCTTCAGCCTCGATGCGCAGGTGTTACTGCTGGTGATGGCAGCGGTCGCGGGTTTTCTGCTGCTCAATGCCCGCTCCCCCTGGCTCACGAAGGCGCGGGTATTCCTCGGCAACTCCGGCTCGATGATGCTCGGCTTCACACTGGCGTGGTTCCTGATCGATTTCGGCAATGGAGAAGACCGGGTGTTCATGCCCATGACCGCAGTGTGGCTGTTTGCCGTGCCGTTGCTGGATACATCGACCCTCATCTATTCGCGCTGGCGGAGTGGCCAGTCGGCGTTTGAAGCCGACAACCAGCACCTGCATCATGCCTTTCTGCGGGCCGGATTCAGCGTGGAAGTCACCTGGATGGCCATATCCGCGCTGGCCATTGTTCTGGCACTGGTGGGCATTGCACTGGAACTGAGTTCCTTGCCCGATCAATACAGTTTCTATATTTTCATGGTGTTCGCCTTTGCCTACTATTTCTACCTGAGACATTGCTGGTCGGCGCAGCAGTTTCTCGGGAGGCATTTCATACATCATGATTTCACCATCGAGGATTGATCCATGGGCGGTTTGAGGAACAGCAGCGAATGTCGGTAGCAGCCAGCGGCGGCGGCCCATTACGTGTGCTGGTTACCGGTGGTGCCGGATTCCTGGGTTCACATTTGTGTGAACGGCTGCTGGAGCAGGGGCACGATGTGCTGTGCGTGGACAATTTCTACACCAGCACGCGGCGCAACATCGTTCACCTTCTGGAGCATCCGAATTTTGAGTTGCAGCGGCATGATGTCACGTTTCCGCTGTACGTTGAGGTGGACCGCATCTACAACCTCGCTTGCCCGGCATCGCCCATCCATTACCAGCGCGACCCGGTGCAGACCACCAAAACCAGCGTGCACGGCGCCATCAATATGCTGGGCCTGGCCAAGCGCACCGGCGCGCGCATCCTGCAGGCCTCCACCAGTGAAGTGTATGGCGACCCGGATGTGCACCCGCAGCCCGAAAGCTATTGGGGCAATGTGAACCCCATCGGCATTCGCAGTTGCTATGACGAAGGCAAGCGCTGCGCCGAAACCCTGTTCTTCGATTACTGGCGCCAGCACAGGCTGCCCATCAAGGTGGCGCGCATCTTCAATACCTACGGGCCGCGCATGTTGCCCAACGACGGCCGGGTGGTTTCCAATTTCATCGTGCAGGCGCTGCAGGGCAGGGACATCACCATCTACGGCAATGGCAGCCAGACCCGGTCGTTCTGCTACGTGGATGATCTGGTGGATGGCCTGATACGTCTGATGGAAAGCGATGCCGAAGTGACCGGGCCCATCAATCTCGGGAATCCCGGCGAATTTTCCATCCAGCAACTGGCCGAGATGGTGATCGAGCTTGTAGGAGCGGGCCATG
>CBFGWJ010000584.1:0-1880 GCA_965652335.1 uncultured Gammaproteobacteria bacterium
GCTACGCGGGCCGTGTATGCCAAACCCGATGGCGAATTCTATGCGGTGGGTGAGACGTTCAGGCAGCCCGCGTTGGCCAGGACGCTGCGCAACTGCGCCGACCAGGGTGTGCAGTCTTACATCTATGAGGGCGAATGGGCGAAAAAATTCGTCGCCGCGGTGCAGGCCGATGGCGGCAAGATCACCCTGGATGACATGCGCAACTACCGCGTGATGTTTCCCGACCCGGTGAGTACCAGCTATGGGGACCACGAGGTGCATACCATTGGACTGCCGGCCTATGGCGGCATCAACGTCCTGCAGGGCCTGAACCTGATGGACGTGATGGGTGTGCGGGATCATGGCCATTACCACCAGTCACCGGAGGCCCTGTTCCGCCTGGCCCAGGCTGGCACGGCCCTGCGCACCCGCATCTTCTGGGCCATGGAGTCGAAAGAGGTGCCAGGCATCGACCTCAGCCTGGCGGAACGCTACAAGAAGAGCACGGCTGAAGCCCTGTGGCAGGCGGCCCGTGAAGGACGAATTCCGGATGCCCTGCTGCCGCCGCCCACGCCTTCGGATCATTCCGACGGGCTTGCCGTGATCGACGCGCAGGGCAACGTCGTGGCCATGACCCACACCATCAATACCGGGGCCTGGGGCTCCACCGGCATCAATGTGGATGGCATTTCCATTCCGGATTCGGCCAAATTCCAGCAGCAGCAGATCGCCAATGCCGGCCCCGGGCAGCGGCTGCCCGATCCCACCGCGCCATTGATCGTCACCCGGCAAGGCCAGCCGGTGCTGGCGTTCGGCTCGATCGGCTCGGGCTTGCACTGGAAGACGCTGTGCACGCTCAGCAGTGCGCTGGACTTCGGCATGGACCCGAAACAGGCCATCGATACGCCGGCGCTGATGGACAGCTTTTCGGTGGAGGTGCAGGCCGTAGCGGAGGGTGAATTTGATCCCGCGCTGATAAAGGCCGTGGAAGCCATGGGCCAGGCCTTCCGGGTGGACAGCGGGCTGAAAGTCACAGCCGGTCGCGGTTACCTCGTGGCATTGGCGCGCGATCCGCAAAGTGGTGAACTGAGCGGCGCCATTCCTGGTGAGTTCCTTGGCGGCGCCGAAGCGTACTGACTTCGCGCCCAACACTCGAATTTGCGGCCGGGCGCTTGCATCCTGGCGAGCACTCCGCGTAGTGTTCCAACCTGCATTATGTAACCCGTAGGATACCCTTGATGAACCGACGTGAATTTGTACTGACCGCCGCCGCAGGACTCGCCGCCGCGGCGCTTCCGCAAGCCATTCGTGCCGCCAATTCTGTCCCGGCCCGGGTTGATCCGGTGATGCTGCAGAAACTGGTTGATGAAATCGCCGCTGAGCTGGGCATCGTCGGCGGCCAGATGGCGCTGTTTGATGGCGCGCAGGTTCACGAGTTTTCCACCGGCCTGGCCGATCGTGAACGCGGCCTGGCCGTCACTCCCGATACCCTGTTCCAGATCGGATCCACCACCAAGGTGTTCAATGCGGCCACCATCATGAGCCTGGTGGATGAAGGCGTGCTGGACCTGGATGCACCGGTGAAGACCTGGATCAAGGACTTCAAGGTACCCGACCCGGACTCCACCGCGAACATCACACTGCGCCAGCTGCTGTCCATGTCGGCCGGCCTCGACAATGGGCCGTATACATCTTACGGACGCGGCGACGATGCGCTGGCCCAGTACGTGGCGGCCATGGCGGAGGTTCCGGTGATTTTCCCGGCCGGCACGGCCTTTGGCTATTCCAATGCCAGCACCAATATCTCTGGCTATGCGGCGCAGATGGCCACCGGCAAGAACTGGGAAACGCTGCTGCAGGAACGCATCCTGGATCCACTGGGGCTGAAGCAATCCGCCAAT